>CAZMCX010000015.1:0-6408 GCA_964565125.1 uncultured archaeon | reverse complement strand
TTCACAATATCACTGTCTATATCCACTAACATCTCTTCCAGACTCTTTAGGGCCATAACCTTTTGGCATTAACTTCTTGATAGATGTTTCTTCTACTACCTTTCCTTTCTCATTAACACAAATGATCTTTATGTCCTTATTTCCAACCTCTGAGAACTCAAAAAGCATCTGTTGGCATGCTCCGCAAGGCCTTGCTCCTTTCTCTGATGGGAAAGCAACTGCAATAGCTTCAAAGCAGTATTCGCCATGTGCAACTGCATTATAAACCGAACAAATCTCTGCACAAGCACCAAGCCCAGATATTACACTCTGAACATTAGCGCCTTTGTATATGTTTCCTTTCTGAGTAAGCAAAGCAGCACCAACTCCTTTTTTGGAAACCGGGTGATAGGCATAATGTATTGCTTTCACTGCAGATTTAATTAATTTTTCTTTAGTAACTTTATCCATGTATAACTTACAAAGAGAGGGTTTTTATTATTTTGGGATTTTATAATAGCATGAAGCATGTAACTAAAGCATCGGGAGAAATTCAGGGTTTTGATTCCAAAAAAATATTTAGTACAGTTACAGAAGCCGGTGCATCTAAAAAATTAGCAGTAGAAACTATAAAATTAGTAAAAAGCAAATATTACAAGGGAATTACTACAAAAGATATCTTAGATTTAATTCTGAAGAATTTGAAAAAAGAACCAGGAGTATCACAAAGATATAACCTAAAACAAGCAATTATGAATTTAGGTCCTTCTGGGTTTCCTTTTGAGCAATACTTTGCAAGAATACTAAATAATTATGGATATGAAACAAAAGTAGACAATTTTATCAAAGGAAGAAGAATTATACATGAAGTAGATATAATTGCAAAGAAACAAAACAAGTCATATATGGTTGAATGCAAATACCACAATGAAACCGGAACACCGACAAGACTACACCCTGCACTATATACTTATGCAAGGTTTTTAGATGTTAATAAGTTTGATGTTCCGTGGTTATCAACAAACACAAAATGCGTAGATGATGCTGTTGAATATGCAAAGGGAGTAAACATGAAAATTACTTCTTGGAATTATCCAAAAAACGAATCCCTAAGGCTCTTAATTGAAAACAAAAGGCTATACCCAATAACAAGCATTGATTCTATTGATAACAAAACAAAAGAGAAATTGTTTTTTGAAAATATAGTAATGGCAACAGATTTACTAAAATATTCAACAAAACAGCTAATTAAAAAGACGGGGCTACGTGGTTTAGAAATAAATAATATAATAACAGAGATTAAGGAAGTCTGCAAGCTAAATTAATACAGGATTTCAAATAACCTAAAAGGTTTATCTGTTCTTTCTTTAACCATAACATCAGTTACTTCTGCGCCAGAAGGCCCCTTCTTTATGTAATCCACAAATCTATCCAATAAATTAGTACTACCTACTGCACAGATTTCAAGCTTCCCATTTTCAAGATTTTTTGCATATCCCCTAATTCCAAAAAGATCTGCTTTCTCTTTAGCAAAAGCCCTAAAAAAAACTCCTTGGACTTTTCCAGAAACTAAAATATAATACATCACGATCACACAACCTTAGAAAACTTTACTTCCAAGCTTAATATCCTTATCTGGAACAAGAACAGTTACTACACCTTCGCCTTCAGCAGCAAGAAGCATTCCTTGGCTTTCTAGGTTACCCATCCTTTTTGGCTCCAGATTGTTAATAATAATCACATAATGCCCTTGAAGTTCTTCTTTCTTGTAGTTCAATTTCAATCCTGCAAAAAGAGTCTTTTTTCCAAGTTCTCCAAGATCTACTTCCAACTTGTAGATCTTATCTTTTCCAAGTATATCTTCAACTAAAACAATCTTTCCAACCCTAAAATCTATTTTTGCAAAATCATCGTATTTTATCATAGTTATCACCAAAAAATTACTAATAATACAAAAACAGAGGATATATATAAATATGTTTTGAGTCTAAGAGTTAATTATGGCTTTAAAAGACTTTAATGAGATCTTAAAAGGCAGAGTAGATAAGTTCTTCGGAGTACTAGGAAAAACTACTTCTATACTAATAGCATCTTTATTCTTAATCTTCAGCCTGGGTTCATTATATGGATTTTTTATTGCTCACAGCCCAGACAAAGTTATTTTACTCATAATTCCACCAATACTAGGGGTGATAGCATATTATTCCAGAGGATTTGCTGTAGCAATTGCAGCAATCTTACTATTGATTTTAATAGTTTAATAGGATGAAAGAAATTATCCTGTTTTTCTTTTGTGTTGATGTTTTCTTTCTACGGTTTAACTTTACTTTTTGCCTAACCATTGCGATTCTTGCCCTACAGGATTAAAATCCTTTTCTTATTTTTTCAGCAATCTTTTCAAGCTCTTCTTTAGCCATTGGTTTTGCATTATTTGGATTCAATTCATAGCCGCGGTTTATTGGCACCAAATGGATATGAGCATGAGGAACTCCAAAGCCTTCCACAGCAATACCTACTCTTTTGGGATTCAATGCTTTCTTCAATGCTTTTGCAACTTTCTTTGCTTCTAAAAAAAGATCTTTGTAATCTTTGTCTTCTAAATCAAAAATATAATCTGCATGCTTTTTAAGAATCACTAGGGTGTGCCCAGGATTAATAGGATTTATATCCAAGAACGCGATTGCTTTGTCTGATTCATAAACCTTGGCACAAGGTATTTCATTCTTCACAAACTTACAAAAAAAACAGTTCTCCATAATAATAGAAAAAGGGATTAAGTTTATATAGATTGGGCATTATTTATATACATTAAAGGGTGTTATGATGGATGATGTTGGACTATTTATGATCGGAATCGGAGTTGGACTATACATTCCAAATATGCCAGAACCAATTACTATTCTACAGCCCTTCCTGGGATTAATATTTGTAATAATAGGAATATTGTTAATGTTAAGAAAGTAATTTTGTAAAAAACAAAATTATTTCTGAACCTAAAGCATTTTATTTTTTATAAAATGGCTTTTTGCTAAGAAAATAGTCTTATAGGGACAATTTTATTTCCACTGCAAAAACGAAGTTTATTTTTTCTTCTTTTTTACCATCTTCACTTTCTTTACAAGTTTTTTAAGACTTTTTAAGAAGCTTTTCTTCTTTAGTGGAACCTTTTTTATTGTTTTTTTAGGTATTTTCTTTACTGTTTTTTTTGCCTTTGCCTTAACTTTTTTCTTTACTACTTTTTTTACAACCTTCTTTGGCTTTGGTTTTATTTTTTGCCTTACAGGGCCTTTTTTCTTTTTTACTAACTTTTTCACTACTTTTTTTGGCTTCACTATTTTCTTTACTTTCTTTTTTGGCATTACTTTCTTCTTTATCTTACTTTTAGGGGCTAAAGTTTTTTTCTTTGCTTTGCTTTGTTGTTTTTTAGCTTTTGGTTTTACTTCATTCTTAACTTCAACCTTTGCTACTTTCTTTGGAGCTTCCTTCTTCCCAGGTTTAGGTACGGCTCTAGCAGGTAAAGGTTCCATTCTTGTAAAAAACATTGGAATCTTTCCTTTTGTAATTGGGAACCCTGGTTTTGCAATAAAATAGTTTATATCTAGATAATTGATCAGATATGGCCTTTCTACACCAAGAAGATTAAATAATTTCTGAGAGAAGTCTGGGATAAATGGCTCCAATAATAAAGCAAGATCTAGGCACAAGTTAACTGAAACATAAATTGTTGTTGTATTATCTTTCTCTTGCCATGGTGCTTTTTCTTGGAAGTATTTATTTGCTAAAGATGCAAATTCTATCGCAGTCTTAAGCCCTTCTTTCAACTTTATTGAGTCCATCTCTCTTTCATATTTAGATATTAGCTCGCTTCTCTTAGTCAGATAGTCTTTGTCTATTGCATCTAGTGTTGGCCTTGGCAATAGTTCTAAATTCTTCTGTGCGAAAGTTAAAACTCTATAATAAAGATTACTTATATTTCCAACAAGAGTAGAGTTAGTAAACTGTAAAAAGTCATCATCACTCCAATCTGTATCGCCCGCCAAAGGCAAAATATTAGACAAATAGAAACGCCATACATCTGCAGGCAACCTAGACTTAACTGCATCTTCACAAAAGATTCCATGTCCTAAAGACTTAGACACTTTTTGTCCACCGAAATTCAGGTATGATAAACCAACAATATTATCAGGTAATTTATACTTTCCAGATGCCAACAAAGTAGATGGCCAAAAGATTGTATGGAATGGGATATTATCTTTACCTAAAAAGTGGAAGATCTTTGCATCGCTTTTCTTTCCCCACCAGTCAGTAATATTTCCTACCGCATCATTAACAAATGAAATATACCCTATTGGGGCATCAAACCAAACATAAAATACTTTATTTTCATAACCCGGCAGCGGAACTTTTATACCCCAGTCTAAATCTCTAGTTATTGATCTTGATTTAAGGCCTTTCTCAAGCCACGCTCTTGCAATAGACACTGTTAATGGATTCCAGTCTTTCTCTTTAGAATTTACCCACTTTATCAAAGGCAGTTCAAGCTTAGAATAATCAAGATAAATGTGTTTTGTTTCTTTAACTATTGGTTTAGATTTACAAAAAACACAATATGGTTCTTTAAGTTCTAAAGGAGTTTTTAAAACATACCCACAATCACATTGATCCCCTCTAGCTAAGCCCCCACATTCAGGGCATTTTCCTTCAACATATCTATCTGGCAAATACATTTTATCTTTTTCACAATAAAATGCTTCTTCAGTTTTTTCAGTAGTATAATTATTTTTATAAATCTCTAAAAAAATATCTTGAGTAATTTTGTGGTGGTTCTCGCTAGTAGTTCTTGAAAAAACATCAAAGCCGATATTAAACCAGTCATAAAGTCTTCTATGTTCATCATGGAAAATATCACAAACTTCTTTTGGTGTTTTTCCCATTTTCTTTGCGGTTACTGTGATCGGAGTCCCGTATTCATCACTCCCACATACAAAAAGAACCTTTTTTCCTTGGTTTCTAGAAAATCTAGAGAATATATCTGCGGGAAGAACACTTCCAACAAGGTTTCCAAGGTGCGGTTTATTATTTACATAAGGCAAAGCTGAAGTTATCAATCTTTTCAAAAAGTATCACCAAAACAAGTTATATATAATTAAGTGCATAGTATATATAAAAAGGTACCATTACCATAAACTTAACTTAAATTAAAAAAAAGTTATTTTCTTTTTTTGAATTGTTTATTCTTTCTTCTTTCCTTTGGTCTTTTAAATTCTCTTCTTTTTTCTAAAGTCCGATTAAATTCTCTTGTCCCACAAGTTCTAACCATTTCATGTAATTCCCTATTTGCTATGGGGCTTAAAAGCCAAGACCTTGTCCGTCTTAGTAGCCAATCAGAAAGCATTTGGTGCTCTTCTACTAACGGAGTTACCTTTTCAGCAAGCTTTTTCTTTAATGTGTTTCGGTATTTGCAGTATTCTTGTGTATCTTGGCTTATAGTATTAGCGACATTACATACAAATCCTTTCTTCTTAAGGGCCTCTGCAACATTAACTGCATGGTTTGCTCCAACCATAATATAAACTTTTTTATTTCCCCTTAGAAGTGGCTCGAGTTGTTTTACAAAATGCTCTTCTCTTTCTAATTCTATCCGTAACAATTCATGGGCACCGTTAATATTTATCTCTAACTCCTGTTTTGTTATTTCTCTTTGTTTCCTATTTATTTGGGGAGAATCTATTCCAATTATTTTTATTTTTTTCTCTCTAGCAACCAACAAAACTTGTAATAAAGCTGATGCACGCAGGCCTTCAAGTATCATTCTTGGATGTGTAATTGAGGAAAGGTTTGCTAAAAAAGATTCCAAATTTTGCCTAAATTCTCTGGATAATACTTTCTCTGGTTCTTGTTCTATTGCAAGAACACTCCCTTCTGGTAAAGTATTAACAAATTGCAATGCTTTTGAATGCTCTTCAGACAGGATATGCATCCAGGGAATAATTACTGCTTCTGCATCTGTTGACATAAAAATCTTGGTTTACTTTACAAATTCACATTTTGTACTTACTTCTACAAAACTATTCTTATCGCCATTCAGGAATTCTTTACATTGGTTCTCGGGCATGTTATCAACATCTAATCTTGGATCATTAACTATATCACAAACATAGTCATTAACATCGTACTTAAAAATATCGCTTAAACAAGGCCCTGAATTTAGGTCTTTTAAAGAATCTTTGTTTGCAGTACACAAAGCAATACATTTATCTTTTGCAAGCTCAGCTATGGGCTTATTAGCATCAAGATTTACATCATTCAAAGGATTTGGCTTTGTAGGAAGGGTAGCACTTAATACAAATATCAATATCAAACCAATCAAAGTAACTAAACCCAAATACATCAGTTCTTTCTTTCCTCTTGAATCCATAATCTTGCACC
>CAZMCX010000014.1:9057-13225 GCA_964565125.1 uncultured archaeon | reverse complement strand
GTCTGCCAAAAACAGACCATATCCCATAAAGGGATATTCCATCACTATTTACCAAAAGAAAAGTCTCGCCAAGGCTCAACAACTTACCAATAAAAACAAAAAATAGCATATTAAATATATAAATATACTACTCTTATTTATGTAGGTAGAGGTATATGTATAAAAAGGTAATTTTTTTATTGCTGTTTTTCATAGTGCTAATAATCCCGCTTTCTTTTGGAGTCTCTAATCTACAACATTATCAAAATAGCAAAGCAAGCTTCTACACTGGCGGACACCCCGGACAAGGCACAAAATATCCTAATTGTGATTTTGCAGTATTACAAAAAAACTTAGCTGAACTCAGAACAAAAGGAATAACAAAAATAATTGTGCTTAGTGGTGAGTGCATAGGTACAACCACAGGCCTAAGCAAAGGATATTTAGAAATTCTAAAACAAGAAGGTTTTGATCATGTTTTTATAAACACTGGAAGCGTAATAATGGACAAAAGCACAAAATACAATTCCCAAATAGAAAAAGCATTTAGCTGGCTAGACACCGCAAAAAATGATGTTTATGTGCATTGTTGGTGGGGCAAACATAGAACTGGAGCCATTGTTGGAAAATGGTTAGTACAAAATAACTTAGTATCGCAAGAAAATAAAAATTATCAAAGAATTATGAAAGATTTAAAAGAGTTACGCCCAACGGCCGAAAGCATTGAATTTACAAAATGGGTAACTGAAACACAAACCCCATCTAGCACAGATTCTATATCAAGTGGAAATTACAACAACAAAGAAGGTCACATAGTAGAGATAGATCCAAATCTATATACAATAAAAATAGTTACTGCAAAAAGCATAACTGGTGAACTAACTTCTACAGTCCAAGAAATGGTAGAAAAGTCTGGGGCAATAATTGGTTTAAACGCCTCGTTCTATAATGTAAATGACAAGTCTGCAGGACATGATTGTTCAAAACCAAATATAGTTGGAGAACCATTAGGTTTAATAGTTGAAAACAAACAAGAAAAATATTCTTATCTTGGAAACAATGAGTGGGACTGTCATCTAATGAATCCCCCAAAATTTCCAAATAACTTTTTAGTAATAAATAATAACATTCCTGGAATCCTAAACTATAATGAATACAAACAAAAATATTCTACAAGCAAGCCAGATTATGCTTTACAAAGCGCTGCACTAAAATATAATGGAATAACACAATGTGACTTAGGAAATAGTTATTGTAAAAATAAATCACATTCTGCAACTTATGCATGTATTACAAACGATAACAAGCTTCTCTTAGCTGTTTTCAACAAAGCAGGCGCAACTTACCCCGCAACTTTTGATTCTAAATGTAAATCAATAATTAATTTGGATGGCGGAGGAAGTTCAACCTTAATAATGCCTGAAAAAAATATTTATTATTGGGGCTACAAAGACAGCGGAAAATCACAAAGAGAAGTCCCCACTGCAATTTTAGTATTCAAAAAGACCAGCACTACCACAACCCCAAAAATTACTACTCCAGTTAAGGAAGTATCACTTTGTGAAATGGGCTCTGTTTACGGAAACATTCTTTGTCAAGTAGAAAAAATGCTTAATACTTTTTTTAATATGAAAATAACCAATTCTTGATTACAAAAAATTTGCTAAAAATATTTTTCAATTAAATGCAGGTTATCTTTATAATAATTATAGTTTTCCACATTACCTACACTATACCAAAAAAAGTTACTGGTATAGGAGTATATTTTCAGATTTCTTTTTAACAACCTAGGAAACACATCTCTTGCAAAGCCGTCCCCAAATTCAATATGGTTACATATTTGTGGCTTAAAAAAATAAGTACCTGTATTTGTGAGAAATTTATTAACTGGTTTTTCTTTAAATCCAGTAACATAATTATTTTTTGTTTCTAAAACACCATATTCATATCTGGTTTCATATTCTATTGCTGCAATACTTGCAATTGCCTTATTTTTTTTATGTTTTTCGTAAAAGTCTTTAAAATCGATGTTAGTTATATCATCTCCAACAGTTACAAAAAAATCCTCTGAAAACAAATCTCTATTTTTTAGTACAGACCCCGCAGTATTAGCTTCAGCAGAAGAATAAATATAATCTATTTTTAGTTTATAATCGTCTTTTACTAAATCAATATGATTTATAATTTGTTCTTTTAGGTGGCCTACTGCCAAGTAAACTTTGTCAACGCTATATCGATCTATATTTTTCAGAATATAATCAAGTAAAGTATAATTACCTAGTTTTAATAAGGATTTTGGAGTCTTTTCTGTTAGATAGCCCATCCTTAAGCCGTAGCCCCCGCATAAAATAATTCCTTGCATATTTAAAGCCCACCAAAACTATATAAAAAATAGCAAAAATGCCAAAGAAGTAAAAATTGGTATTGTATAGTTACTATCTATGTAAGGAACCATGTCAAACAAGCTTGCAATAAATGCAAGATAGATAAACACAACTATATTGTATGGTAACAAAATATAATACACAAAAATATTAACTAAGGTTGAAATTACAAAACCCTCAATACTTATTTTATAGCTAATAAAGTGCAGATGGTTTCTAAGCCAAGTTTGTAATGGCTTTATCAAATTATTTCCAAATGTTAACGGAATTAATCCAATTATTGCTATCTGTTCAACAGGGAATGCAATAAAGTATTGCAGAAGCCAAATTATCAAAAAGAAAAATATAAAACCCAGCAACACAATAAAAGTTTCTTTTCCAGCAAAGCCGGTTTCATACTCTCTTTCAAGTTTCATTAAAATATTGTGAAACTTTGAGAATTTCACTACTTTGGTTAAGATCAATATTAAAACAAATAAACCAGCAAGTATCCAAAAAGTAGGCAAGAAACCCAAGAATTGCAAAGATAAAATTAACAAAAAACAAAAAACAAGTTTTATCAAAAAACGGGTTAATGCCTTTTCAACAATCTGCAAAACATCCACCTTCAAACAATTTTTTAGTTAACATATAAAAACCAGATAAGTATTTAAATATGACTTTACATTTCAATTACCTACACAATCATCATAAGACATTGTTTCATTACTCAAAGCAACATCTTGTTTATAAGATATATATTCCTTACCGTCTTTCTTGTGCCAAGCTTCCGCACACATAGAAGGTGCCAAGCAATTACTACATCCAAACTTCTTGATACAAACCCCTTCAGAAAAATTATATTCATTTTCACCTAAGGCATTTGTTGCAGTACAATTCTTAGATAAAGAATTATAATCTGATTTTACCTTAAAGACTAAATCTTCCATATAAAGATTACAAAGTGGAAAATCTGTAATCAAGTTACCCCGTATTTGCCATAAGTTTTGAATTAGCTCTGGACAAGAATAATATAACATTGCATAATAATTTCCAACATTCTCAAAAGCAAAAGATACTTCTGATTTTCCTTGTGCATTTAAATCAATATCAGTAAAGAATTCTTTATTGTTGTAAAGATCACCAATTTCAAAAGTTTCTTGATACTCTGGAGAATCATTTACAAATAGATATAATTCTTTTTTATCATCCAAAATAAAAAAGTCTTTTGCTTCTAAAGAGTAATTCTCAAAAAGGTTATAATCATAAATTGTTTTGTTCATTGAATAGTTTACGGTTGGAACTTTAGAATCATCTTTTTCAAGCCCAAATATTATTAAACAATACATTTCCCCCCCACTTTGCTCGTCAAAACTCAAAAAAGATGGGTAACAAACAGTTGAAAATTTATAATCTTTGTTCTTCTGGGGCTTTATAGATAATTTTTTATATAAATCAATACTTGGAACCAGAGCCAAAGTTATTATGTTCAGATCAGGGGTCAAAGAATAATAATTATACACTATTTCAATCTGCGAAGGCAGGTGGTCTTTTATTTGATAATAATTTAAAGTTTGAGATAAAGTTACCTCCCCTTTAACAAAAGTTCCCGGGTTTTCATAAGCCAAAAGTAGCTTATTTGCCAATTCTTCTTCGGGGGCGGGCTTTGGGACTATAAAAAAGGTATAAATTAAGGCAATTATTACCAAAGCCACAATGGTAGTCACAACAATCTTAAATATGTCCATACAATCACACTTTACATTTATGGAACCTGTTGGGATTTCTGCTTTAGCAATAAATCAGCAACTTGTCCATACAATCAC
>CAZMCX010000014.1:0-8957 GCA_964565125.1 uncultured archaeon | reverse complement strand
AACCTGTTGGGATTTCTGCTTTAGCAATAAATCAGCAACTTGTCCATACAATCACAACCTAGCCTTTTTGTAAAAGGCCGGGTATATATTTATATACATTTTCATACTTCTCTATTTAATCTTTTAACTTATATTTATAAATATTAACTAATAAAAATATTCCTATAGGTGAGCGAAATGGCAAATAAGAAACCAAAAGGTCCAATGGCCAATACAAGAGACAGTTTTAAAGGAAAGAAATTAACAATAGAACAAAGACTAAAAGAATTAAAAGTGGGTTCTAAAGTAGTTGTAAAAGCAAATGGAAGATATCAAGGCGGAATGCCCGCAAGAAGATTCATAGGAAAAATTGGGACTGTTGATGAAAAAGTAGGACAATCAAGCTATATGCTTAGTTTTCCAAGACTTAAAAAAATAATTATTGTAGATATAGAACATCTAAAGGAAGTAAAGGATTGAAGTGATTCTGATGCCTAAACATATTGAAACTAAAGAGCCGATTTCTTTTGCAGAAGCAAAGGATTTGATTGAAAAAGTAATAAAAGAAAAAAAAGATAAAGAGCAAGATCCAATATATGAACAGGAAACTACTCTTAAATATGTTTCAACTTTTGAAAAATTAAACAAAAAAGATTCCGAGAAATTAATAAAAGGACTAGTGGAATTAGGCGCCCCAAAGAATGTTGCAGTAAATATTGTAAATATAATGCCTAAAGAAAAAGAAATTCTAGAGGCAATATTATTAAAAAGATTTGATTGCCCAGAAGCAAAGCAAAAGGAAATCTTTGATCTTGTTTCTAAATACCAAAAGAAGTAATAACTTCTTCTCTTATTTTTTCTTTATTTTTTAAGTACTATTGTAAATTCTTTTACTTTTCCAATCTTTTGGGTTCTGTTCTTGTGACAGATTAGTTCTCTATCTACTTCGCTTTCTACAAACTTAAATCCAATTTGGCCAGATAGCTTGCAAACATAATCGTAAATATCAACTGCATAATTCTTGAAGCACCCGCCAGCAATAACTACAACTAAAAGCCCATTCTTGTTTAACAGGCTATAACTTTTCTTAAAGAAAGCCTCAAGTCCAATAAAATAGTTATCAACACTATATCCCGCCATCTTATGTTCAGAAACATTTCGGATTTTGTCCAAGATATCCGCAAAATAAAAAGTATAAAACATACACTCTTTATTATGCTTTTGATCTTTTTCATTCCCCAGGCCTTGGAGATAAGTTTCAGAATCTAAGAACCAGAGTTCTATCCCAAACCGCCTTGTATATTCTGTTTTATTTAGATAAGGCGGACTGGTGATTATCAAGTTATACTTTTTAGTTTCAGGAATTTCATACATCGAGCTATTATAAACTTCCACAGATCCACTAAACAACTTTTTACGCTCTGCCCTCTTCAAATCTTTTATCATTGCCTTTGCCAATTTTTCGTAAACTGCATAAACATTGAAAATCGGCACAACTCTTTTCTGCAGAGATTTTCCTACCTTTTTTGCTTTAGACACTGTATCAAGAGTCCGCATCAAAGCAAGTAGGAAAAAATCTTTATATTCAGAGTCAAATTTATTTAACCTTTCCTTAAGATCTAACAAAGAATCCAATACTTCTTTGTGGAAATATTGCTTTATCCAGTCCGGAACTTTTATTTCTAACTTTACTGTTTCTAAGCCCACTAAGTTTTCAAGATCTTTTTCTAAAATAGAAATATCATACTCTTGCGTCTTTGCTTTACTTACCAAGGCCATCAACTTAGAAACATCATAACCTATTGCTTCAAGACCATTCTCTTTAGCTACAAGCAGGGTAGTTCCGGTTCCGCAGAAAGGATCTAATATTTTTCCAGTTATATTATATTTTTTTATATATTTGTTTACAATTCCACGAGAATAAGCTTCAGTAAAATAGAACCAATTATAGATCGGATAATTATTATTACCCCTATAAGTTGTCCATAGCTCTGGCTTCCATTTTCCCAATTCAATCACCATTAATTCAACACTTTAATATCCAGCACTACTTGAATCACAGCAGGCGAAAAATCTCTTACTTGCCTTTTAAACACAACTTTTACTTTCTTCTTCTCTTTCTTTGCAACTGCCCTAATTGTTTTTTCTAATTCCTTATAAGGATCATCCTTAAGAACAAAATTATAAAGAGTAATTATACAACCTTTCTTTGCAACTTTCAATGCAGAATCAAAAAAAAGATGTGCGTCTTTTGGCAAAGGCATAATTATCCTATCAAACCTATCTTTTGTTTTTTGAGCATATTTCTTTACATCATCCTTTATTGCAATTACTCTATCTGCCACTTTGTTAAGTTTTATATTTTCTAAAGCAAATTTGTGGGCTTTGGGATTCAATTCAACAGAAACTATTCTTTTTGCTTTTGAGTTCTTTGCAATAACAATAGAGAAAGGAGCAACACCAGAAAAGAAAACACAAACATCTTCTCCGGGTTTAACCATTTGTGCATTTCTTGTTCTCTCGAAGCTAAGCCTTGAAGAAAAGAAACTATCACTAACTCTTATCTTAAAAACACAGCCGGACTCTTTGACAAAAGTCAAAAAGGTCTTTTTGCCAGCAAGGTATTTCACTTTCTGAGTTCTATATTTCCCTTTATGAATACTATCAGTTTTCACAACGGTTTTAATTTTAGAATTTGAAGCCATCAAAGCTTGTGCAATCTTTTTTTCTTTTTTTAGGAGTTCTTCTGGAACTTTTATAATTGCAATGCCTCCAAGTACATCATAAGAAGTAACTGCTTTCTCAAGATCCTTAGAAGTCAGTACTTTCTTTAGTGTTTCTTTAAGAGGGAGAGTAAGCTTGGCCTTATTAGCAGTAGTCTTATGCATAATAATCAAATAAATAAAAAGAGATAAAAGAATAAAAAGGGGTTTGCCCCTTATTCGTAGCTAAATACTACTTGCAAAGAAACTGATACTTCCAATTCTTTTGGAGATATATTTGTCTCTGCAGTTACAGAATCCATCATTGAACTATAACCTGCTAACTTTGTATAATACTGCGGATAATAGTTATAGCTATTTATCTGTATACTTTTTGGAATATCTGTCAACTTAGCACCAGCAGCACTAGCAACAGTTTCTGCCTCATCTTTAGCATCTTTAAATGCTACTGCCCAAAGGTCATCCTTTATTGTTTCTTGTGTTTCGTTCTTTAAACCAAATGATATAGAGTCAATGTCGTTTACCCCAAATCCAACAAGAAGATCTACTATTTCACCAAGCTTTGCAGTATCAGATAAAGTTACCATTATTGAATGCTTCACCTTATACCCTACTAATTCGTATATTTTAGTATTCTTATTCCATTTCTGATCTGGATATACAGAGTAATTAGAAGTTTCGTATTTCAAATAAGTTTTTTTGTCTAATTCCAACTTTAAAGTATCCCAAATTTCAGCATTTTTATTTTGTGCTTCTTTTGCAAGCAGATCTATTGTTTCAATTGTAAAGTTCACATAACCCTCATCAGGCATGACCTTCTTATCTGCAGATCCGCTTACAGATAAAGTTTTGTCGTTATCTGCATTTGTGTAAACATTTATACTCTTCTCACCATCAGCCCACATTGACATTGTGCCAATTAAAGCAACAAGAATTATTAGTACTATAAATAACACATAATAGTGCTTTGTGTCTACTTCCATAAAAATGCTCCCTATATAGCCTTATATATATTTACACCACAAGTATATAATATTAGCTTTAGGGATCAATATGAGTTTTTTCTATGACAATTTCATTGCTCCGCAAATAAGCGATTCTTATACTCTTATAAGCACAATAACCTACATCGGGTTTCTATTACTCTTTTGCTTTGGAGTTCTTTATCCTTATTTCAAAAAAAGAGGTTGGTTAAACTTCGACATGCTTGTTTCAATCTTTCCCTATATCTTAATAGGGGCTTTACTCAGAGTTGCAGAAGAGCCTTATTCCGCAATAAAATTAGTTTCAACATCCATAGACCCTTTATCTTGGGGATTCTGGTTTGTTACTCCGGGAATTTACATAGTTATGTTCTTGGGAACATTCCTTATACTACACCTCTGCTGGGTTTTTGGAAAAGAAAGAGCATTATTTTACTTCAAAGCAATTGGATATACAATAGCCGGAACTATTCTATTAGCATATCTTCTGCTACTAACAGAACCAAGCCACTTCTTTATCACTTTATTAGCAATAATCATTGTCTCTGTGATTATCACTTTTATAATCTATAAAATCAAGCCAGAATGGATTAAAGAAAAGTTAAACATTGCCCTACTCACAAGCCAGGCTTTTGATGGCCTTGCAACTTATTTTGCAATTGCATTCTTTGGGTTTGGAGAAAAGCACGTCTTAAGCAATTGGGTTATTCTTAATATAGGGGTATGGGCTTTCCCAATAATAAAGGTTTTACTGGCACTTATTATCATAGTTTTAATAGAAAAATCGATCAATACAAAAAACAGAAATATTCTTAATTTTGTAAGGATAATAATAAGTATAATTGGATTTGCAACTGGAATAAGAGATTTGTTCAGTATTGGGCTAAACTTGTGATCAGATTTTAAGGTGAAAATATGTTATATTTGATTGGATTGGGCCTAAACCCAAAGGAACTTACTTTAGAGGCTTTAGAAGCCTTAAAAGGCTGTAAAAGTGTGTATCTAGAGGATTATACTAGCAAATATTCTGCAGGTTCTGCAAAAAACCTTGAAAAAATCATAGGAAAGAAGGTAATTCCCCTTTCAAGAGAGGAAGTAGAAGAAATAAAGCCTTTCCTTACTCATGCAAAGTCAAAAAATATTGCATTATGTATATACGGAAACATTACTTCTGCCACAACCCACTCAGAAATAATCCAAACTGCCAAGAACAGAAAAATCAAAGTAAAATTAATTCCCGGAATAAGTATCTTCTCAGTAATTCCAATGCTTACGGGTTTACAGGAATACAAGTTTGGAAGAACTATTAGCATAGTAAAACCAGAAAAGAACTATTCTCCAAAGAGCTTTTTTGACTATTTTTTAAAGAACCAAGAACTTGGGCTACATACAATCTTTCTCTTAGATATCAAAAAAGAACATAGGTATTATATGTCTCCTAACGAAGCAGCAAATATCCTTCTAGAGATCACTAAAGAAAGGGAGATTAAGCTAGGCAAGGCAATAGTAATCTGCAATGCAATGGGAAAGAGCCAAATAGTAGAGTACAAAGATCTAGAAAAGATTGCTAAAACCAAATACCCCAAAGACGCTATTTGCTGCTTAATAATCCCTGGAAAGCTTCATGAATTAGAGAAGGAGTTCTTAGAAAAGTTATAATTAAAAAATTTAATTTAAATTATTCGATCTTCTAAAGTTTGCAGTTTATCTCCTTTCTTGTTTTCGTAGTCTTCTTCTTGCTATTGTTCGGGCATATGCAATTTGAACTTCACGCTCAGAGTATCCAGCAAAAATAAGATCTTTAGGATAATAGCCAAGATCTATTACCTTTTCTAAGCTATGGCCTTCCGAAACATATTTTCTAATACCTCTATTCCGCTTTAAAATTCTATTAACTGCAGCATTCACTGCAATAGAAGGAACTCTTATAGCAAGAAGCTCATTAGGGGTTGCCAAACCCCGCCGAATAGCAAGTTCAACACCTTGGCGTCTAACTGCGTCATATACCTCTCGTTGCCTTTGAACTGGGATTTCGGCTCGGAAATCACGATGCTGTTCTTCAAAACTTCGGCGTTTAGCCAATTCATGCTCAAGAGCTTCACGAGAGACAGTTTTTCTTCTTTCTAATGTTCTTCTCTGTTCAATTGGTCTTCTCTCAAGAGGCCTAGGCATAAACACCACTGTAAAATTAACTAATACAAATCATGTCATTTAAAAATAAGATGTAAACAGCGTGCAACTGTTCCCGCGCGTCTACGCAGTACGTACTGCCGCTGACAGGCTTAACTTCCGGGTTCGGAATGGGACCGGGTGTTTCCCTATCGCTATGGCCGTTTACAGATAATATATGTAGGAGTAACCTTTTTAAAGCTTATCCAGAATGTAGGGCCAAATTCATCTATGCCCCAATATAAGGTGGGTTTTGTCTTAATTATTTACCAAAAGTCTAACTTGACAGGCCCTTTTTCCTACTCGCCATTATTTACTCCATCCAGAAGTATCCAAATTCTCGCTATCCCCGCTATCTTCGTCTCCAGAACTTTTGTCTTTATCTTCTTCTTTTGGTTCTTCCTCTTCTTTTTTGGGATCTTTTGATTCTGTTTCTTCTGGTTCCGCCTCTACTGGCTCTTCTTTGGGTTCTTCGCCAAGCAAAGCCTTCTTTTTCTTGTTATGTAGCACAACAAGAACTACTATTAAAATTATGATCAGCAGGACTACTATTCCGCCAACTATCCCCAAAATAAGCTTATTATCTTTTGCCCAATTCAAAAGCTTTTGGAAAAATCCAGGTTCTTCAGGCGTGCCCGGAGCATTAACATCAGCATCTATGTCTTTATTAACATCAACATCTATGTCTTTATTAACATCAGCATCTACATTTAAATCTTTATTTCCAGTTCCATTCACTAAGCCTGCATTACCAACAAGCTTTACACATTTATGGCCTTCTACTTTCTCATCTACCTTACAAGCAATCTTTTCACACTTGTTCAAGGTACATTTCGAATCCACAGGACATTGAGAATCTACTAAACAATCCACACAGGCATAGTTAGATATTACCTGCCCAGTTTTACAATTCAGGTCAGCACACTTTCCACTAATACAAGATTCCGTTCCCAAACAATCAGAATTCTTTGTACAAAACTTATTACCTGGATCACTACCAGGAGTTTTATCCGGATCCTTAATTACTGTTTTTGTAAATAAAGTCAAAGGATATAAATCTTCATAGGTTTCGCCATTACATTCAAATGAATATTTTGCATCACAGAACCAATCACCGTTTTCGTTTTTACATTCAGTTGCAGAATCCGAAAATCCATACCAGTAATTTCCGCCCAAACCATCTTTTCCAGTTATTGCTTTATCATTTTTAAAGTTAGCGGGGTCATAATTAAATATTGACTTACTAGTTTTAGATAAACCACTACAATCAATACCATCTGTGCTTATTTTATTATTTGCAATAAGAGTATTAATGTCCCCTACTAGTTTCAAATATTTTATTTCATTTGTACTAATTCCCGCACTTTCATAAGGCCCAACAAGGTATATACCACCAACTGTTTTCCCGCCAATAAAGATTGGCGCTTTGTATGACATTATAATCCCAAACTCATCATTACTAACATCATCATCAATTATTATTTTATTTGGATAATAATTACTATAATCTGAATTAAACATCCAAAAAGGACTGTTGTTTATAAGATTAGATAACCCAGAATCAACTACAAATTGAGGAACACAAGAAGCATCTAAAAAATCATCAAAAAAAGAACCGTAATCATCTATTGTAAAATTAAAATTTCCTAGCTTTATTGGTTTGGGCCCTGTTACACTACAATTACTAAATCTTGGATATTTTCCTGAAGCAAATGTTCCAGACAGATCTACTTTTTCGTTAACATTATCAAAATACATATCAGAATAACTTCCAGGATCAAGAGCTGATATAGACACAGCCCCAAAAATATTCTGAGCATCTATTGCAGTATCAACTCCAGTCATTGTTCCTCCCGAAATACTTAGCCCATTTATTTTACCCGGATGCAAATAATATGCGGTATCAACATTTTTAAATTCATTCCCTACAGCAACAAGATTTAAGTCAGACTCAGACATTTTTAGTCCAGAATCTGCATTTGCAAACACATTATCTGACAAATTTAATTTAAATACAGCTGTTGCCCCAGATAGTATAACTCGCCCATTGCTCAAACTATTTTTGTTTACTCCAAACTTAGAATTACTTATATTTGAGATGTTATCGCTATTTGTGATATTCAGAGCCATACTTTCTATCTCCACATCATCAAGCTCAAAGCTTGGAATATTAGAGTCACTAATCATTATGCCCGAAAATTCAGAGTTAGATATAGAAAGATTACATTTTTTTGTCACACCCGTCATTAAAATTAGTCCACCCTCAGAAAGTTCCGAAATAATTAAATTAATTCCAGAATCAAGGCCAACAACAGGACCATCAAAATACACAGACCCCGAAGAATTTCCAGTTAAACCTTTTATGTTTATATTTCCATTTATTGCATTAGCTGTTTCCGAATACAAAAAATTTTTTATATTCCCAGCCAAAGTTATATTTGAAATAGTCAATACGCCACTTTGAATAATATTAATTACTTTGTCAAAACCACTAAAAGTAACAGTATTTATTTCTGTTGTACCAGTGGTATCAAGATACACTGCATTTGTGTCAGTTCCACCAATATATCTAATTGGGCAATTTTGTAATGTAAATCTCTGCCCAAGTAAAAGAAATAACTGATCTGTGGTAGCACCATCCACAATAATTTTCTTTCCTTCATTACATTGAACTGTTACTGCACTTTCTGACGGCCCAAAATGAAAATAACCTTTGCCAGATACATTAATATCATCAATTATCCGATAGGTATTTCCAGTTTTCAATTCCTTAGCAGTAGTAATATCTCCTGATAAATTAATTACTTCAGAAAACCCAATACCAGCAATAAAAATCAAACAAAACAACAACAAAAGTAATTTCTTCATATATATCCCTCATTAACTCCAAAGTCCTTAATTATATAAGTCAAACAAGTAAAATAACTTTATTTATATATATAAAGCTATAGCCTATATAACAATAAAAAATGGTTTTGCCCTATAAATCTTAAGATATTCTACCCAATCTAATTACACTTGCAATATCTATTCTTTTAAGAACCCCACTTATCTGCTTATCCTTACTGCTAAAAACTGGCAAAATGTTCAAATTATTTTCCAT
>CAZMCX010000013.1:0-13291 GCA_964565125.1 uncultured archaeon | reverse complement strand
TCTGCCAAAAGTAACATATCTTCGCGACAAGTCGCTTGATATTAAGGTTCAAATCTTGTACACAGAGAACGCACCGTTCTTATGGTCTTCAACCAGATAGTCCTTTAATTGATCTCTCATTTTATCCGCCATTACATAATTTTTCTTTGCCCTATACCATTGTCTTTTCTTTACTTTTTTTAATATTAATTTTGTTGGCATTTCAGGAAATTGGAAAATCCCAAACACCGTATCCAACTTCTTTAAAGTTTGTAAAGTGAATTTAACATTCCCCGTAGATAACTTTCCCTCGGTTATATTTAAATTTATATAACTAAACATATCTAATAAATAGGTCATTGCAAGCCTTGTATTAAAATCATTGTCCATTACTTTCTCAATATCTTTCAAATAAATCTTTATTTTCTTTTTATATTCTTCCACACCGCCTTTGGGGCCGTGATAACCTACAAGTCTTTTTATTGTTTTATTTAATCCATTTAGCTTCAACTCAGTTTCTTTTAGTTCATCAAATGAAAAATCCATTGAAGACCTATAATTTGACATAAAATAATACAATTTCAAAGCAATTGGGTTATAGCTCTTTTCCAAAACTTCTTTAATAGTGTAAATATTTCCATATCTCTTTGACATTTTCTTTCCATCAACAGTTAGCATCCCGCCGTGCACCCAATAGTTCGTAAATCTCACCTTGTTATGGGCTTCACTTTGTGCAATTTCGTTTTCGTGGTGTGGGAACTTCAAATCTTCTCCACCCACATGGATATCAACTGTTTTTCCCAAATATTTGTAACACATTACAGAACATTCTATATGCCAGCCAGGTCTTCCTTTTCCCAAACTAGTATTCCAAAATACTTTTCCGTCTTCTTCTTTCCAAGCCTTCCATAATACAAAGTCGGAGGCATTATCTTTTTCATATTCATCAAGATTTACACGGCCACTCCCGCCTTTTTTCAACTCTTTTTGTTTAATATTATTTAATTTTCCGTAGTTTACAAATTTAGAAATATCAAAATAAGTTGAACCATCTTTTGCTTTATAAGCATATCCATCTTTTATTAGATCTTCGATAAATTCCACAATTTCTTTTATTAGCTTTGTTGGCCTTGGTTTTACATCCGGCTCGTTCAAATTTAGCAAAGCGCAGTCTTTTTCAAATTCCTTAATATAAAAATTAGTAAATTCTTCTAAGCTCTTTCCACTTTCTATTGATCCCTTTATTGTTTTGTCGTCAACATCAGTATAATTTCTTACATATTTTACATTATAACCCTTATATTCCAAGAATCTAGTAATTAAATCCCCCAAAATATAGGTTCGCATGTTGCCAATATGTGCATAATTGTAAACCGTTGGGCCGCAGACATACATGTTTATGTCTTTTTTAGCTCTAAATCCCATTATTTTTTTCGTTAGGGAGTTATATATTTTCAAAAATACCACTTTTCCTTCGCAACTATGAATAAAAAAAGCGATAAGTTTATTAAGGAATACGAAGTAATTTATACGTAAACAGTTATGGAGGAATTCTGAATGGGATTTAGTTATAAGAATAGTAAGGGTTTAACATACCACCTACATCAAAAAGGAAGATTGTTCTACTTTTCAAAGGATCCAAAGGGCTCAATAGAATTGCCAAGCGGATACAAGGTAGTAGAAAACAAAAGAACAGGTCTACCAATGTTGAAGAAGAAATAAGTTTCCACCTGTGGAAACTTATTCAGCTCCTGAAACTTTTTGCGTTAAGCAAAAAGCTTTCTTGAGAAGAAATAAGTTTAAACAAATAGATAGGGAATATTTTTTCCCTAACCCTCTTTGGGGGCTAATTTTTAGAGTCTATTATTCAACACAATTTTCAAAAACAAATATTAACTGCCTATCTTTTTTTAAATTCTGTAGGGGGATATAATAAAAATATTGCAAGAGGGATTTTATTTTTTTCAAATTTGTCTTTTGTCAAAACAATTCCGGATTGCCTATTTGAATCTTCAGACTTAACTTCAAGGCATATATTATCAAATACAAAATCCACTTCTTTTCCCCTGGATGGGCTAAAGAAAAATATTTTTGTTTTGTAATCTATGGTGTCTGATAAGCCAACAATTTGTTGCCATAAAAAAGAACTTACACAGTTTTCTTTAATCAGACCCAACAATTTTGTATCCTTTAACATACTATATGCCTTAGAATACATATTTATTTCTCCAAAAATCCACTTATAAACGCAAAAATAAAAGAAAGGGTCTAAAAAATAAATTTTCTTTCTTTTTTTAGAATCTACAGATCCACTTGTAGCATTATAATAATAATTCACTAAAAAAGATCTTTCCAAAACATCAATGTATTCTGCCACAGTAACATGAGATACCCCCGCATATTCATTTAAAGATTCCCAAGATACCTTTGACCCCAAACTAGCAATTACTTTTTTTAATATCGCTTTTGCAGTATTAGACTTAAATCGATATTTTTCTATATCCCCTATAATCCACTTTATATAAATATCATAAAAACTATCATTTATTTTCCCCGTAGAGAGATAATCATTAATTACTGCTGGCAGCCCCCCCGTCAATAAATATTCTTCAAATTTAGCATTTAAAAAGTCAATTTGATTATACATTTTTTTAGGCAAGTCTATTTTTATTCCACAAACCAATTCTAAATATTCTTTATAACTTACCGGTTTTGCAATAATTCTTTTTCCTTCGCCGGTTCTTCCAGGCATAGTTTCATATTCATACCTCATATCCAAAGTATTAGATCCAGTCAGAATTACTGTTTTTCCCTCAAAAAAGCCAAAATCAGAAATACTTTTTATCAGTTTACTCCAATTTTCAATATAAGATATCTCATCTATAAATATAAATTTTATTTGTTTATTTAAAGATAAAAATTTTGTCAGCAAAATATCTAATTCTTTATTAGAGTAATTTGTTACATTTAGATATAATATTTCTCCGGGAGAATATTTTTTTGTCAATTGCAGGATTTTTTGTTTTATGGCTGTTGTTTTTCCTACTTGTCTAGGCCCTCTTAAAATATATATCCCTTTTTTTAAGTTTTCAAACCAGTCTACTTGCCTGATAAATTTTTTATCTTTTAGTTTTATTAGATCCGTGTCATTATCAAAAGAAAATTCAGATTCCCACCAAGGATTGTGATTCAATAAAATTCTAGTTTCACTATCTAATACCGGGTTAATTGGAGCCATAAAGATACTATTAAACAAAACATTTATATATTAGTTGCATTTATTGACAGTTAGAGCTTCAACTTAAGTACAGTTATTGACAGTTAGAGCATCAATAAGTACCACTACTGACTATAAAAATTAGAAATCTTTCACTTATAATACACAAATTCGCAAATTACTTCAATACTTTCCCTGTTTCTAAATACCACAAGTATAAATCTAATTCTGCCAAGTTTAGGTCTGTTTTTTTACCTAGCTTGACTAAGGCCTGTTCTATTTCTCTATATATTTTGGGGGCTAATGCACCAGGTTTCTGTTTCACTATTAAACCTTCCCGCACCAACAAATCCACAATATGAAAATCTATTATTGCAAAATCTTCAAATCCAATATTCCGCAGAAAATGGCTGGATTCTTTTAAGCCTAAACCGTTTATATTTTTTACAAGCCAATTTCTTATTTCTGGCGCAGTAGAGGATTCTTTTTGTTTAAGCTTCTCTTTAGTTTGACTAATGCTGTCCTTTTCCCCTATTAGCGAGTATATTTTCCCTACTTGCCCCCTTGCTTCCACAATATACTTTGCTCTTGTGTTTGGGAATCTATGGCCCAATTCTTTTAATTTGGATGCAAGCTTTTGCTCAGGGAAATTCAGAAATCCTTTTTCCCTTATCTACTCTTGGATCTGTATACTTCTTTCCGCATTAAAATTCGCAGTTAGAATACAAAAACAGAGTTCAGAAAATACCTCCTCGCTTGATCTTTTAGTTTTAAACTCTTTTATTCTGCTAGAAATTAGTTTTGATATTTTGTCTTTTTTAAGTTCTTCAATTTTCGCAGATAACAAGACAAACCACACCCAAGTAAGCATAAACCAAAGACAAGTTACATCTAAGCATAAAAGAATCCTATTAATCTTGTCAACCTATAAAGATTATTTTTTCTGCAGGAAAAATTATTTTTTCCAAACATGTGCAGTGATATATCCTTTTCCTTTTAGATCATATTCTCTTTCTTCGAGCCCAATTCTATCAACTATTCTTAGGCCATCATATGTTCCTTTGCCAATAACAATTTCATTACCTTGTGCTACACTACAAAAACGGGATGCCAAGTTTACCGTATCCCCTAAAACCCCATATTCCAAACGATGCTTAGAACCAAAGCTTCCTGCAACAACATAACCCGAATTTATTCCAATACCATAGTTTAGCTTCTTTCTGGTTTGCTTATTTACTTTTGCAACATGCGCCAACATTTCTTTAGCACATTCAAATGCTTTTCTTTCATGGTCTTTAACTTCTGTTGGAGAATTAAATACTGCCATTATTTCATCGCCAACATATTTGTCTACAGTTCCACCATGTTTGAAAATAATTTCCGTCATTTCATTAAGATACGCGTTTAGAGTATGCATTACATCTTCTGAATCCATTTGAGAGGACATTTTTGTGAACCCCCTAATATCTCCAAATAATACAGTTACTCTTTTTCTTTCAGAATTATAATTTGTATATTTTTTTGGATCTTTCAGCATATGATTAACAACATTTTTTGAAACATATTTGCTAAATAAATTTGTAATCCCTCTTTTTTCTATGCCCCTAAATTGGTATTCTGTTAAATAAAACACTATTCCAGAAACTAATAATGAAATAAGAGGATAAAATAAACTAAAAATTATTAGATAATTAAACAATACAAGCGATAAAACAACACATAATAAGAACAAGCAGACAATTAATAAAATAGACCACTTAGAACCAATAAAATATCCAACTAAAAATGTAATTATAACTAAAAATACACAAAACAAAAACACAAGATAGAAATAATTATTCAAAAAGTTCTTTTGCAAATAGTTTTCGATATAATTTGCTTGATAAACTACCCCCTGCATTTCTTTTTGTAATGGGGTATTAACATAGTCATGCAAATTTTTCACATTTGAACCAAGCAATACAATCTTTTTTCCAAAATCGTATTCTTTATTAGATAATACAATATCTTCAAATTTGTAAGTTTTAAAGTTGTTTTGTATATAAGAAAAATTTAAATATGTTCCAGTTTCTTTACATAAATCGTTTGTGTAAAGTTCACATACCTTTTTTGCAAAATTTGTATACTTTGTTTCAATTATTTTTCTGCTAACACCATCTTTCTCTACTGGAACATTCACGTATCCGTAATTTATTCCAAATATTGGGGCTGTTTCTGTTTTTAGGTCATTACTAAGCTCAGACGCCAGTACAACATTTTTGTCTTTCATAGAATTTTTTATTAAATCATCTTTTGTCGTCTGGTCAAAAAAAGAAATGTCAATACCAATTATTTTTGCATTTATTTTATCTAAAAATTTAGAATAATTTTCTCTATCTATTGGCCAAGCCCCCAACTTTGCAATTGTTTCATCACCAATAAGCACAAGCACTATGTTATCGTTATTTCCAGAAACATAATAAAACTGATCAGTAACTAAATTATCAACATAAGAAAATAATCTTACTCCAACAAAGGCACACACAATAATTAGGGCAACTAAAAATCCCGTGATAAATACTATTCTTTTTTCTTTCACAAATAACACCTCGTTTACCACTAATTAAAATACTTGCCAATATCAATTCCTTGCTCTTCTATCGTCTGCTTTGCTTTTTCTTCCCCCTCTTTTACTGCAATATCCAAATATTCATCAATTATGTTATCCGTAACATCAGAAGATGCACTTTTTGCAATACCGATTTGGACAGCATATTCTTTTTTTAGTTTTTCTTTTTTCTTTTCAACAATAGAATCATCAATAGCCAAACTATCATCAATAAATCCGCCAGATCCAAGATTAGTTACTTTAACTCCATCTTTATTGTATAAGGGGTCGTCATTTTTCTTGCTATTATTAATTATTTTTGTTACATCCACATTATCAACAACCGTTGATGCTTTCTTTAAATTTCTATTAATCTGTACTTTATAACCTGAGGTCACATAATATCTTTTTTCTCCGGCCAATACCTCTACATTTCCATCATGTACGGATACAGTTGAATTATTATTATCAATTTCTGTAAAGAACCCTGTGCCCCTCACGCTTGCAATAACCTCTCCGACTTCAACAGAATAATCTGCGTTTCCAAATATTTTCATTATTCTATGCCAAATACTTCCAGATGTTTGCTCCAATTCAATTGTTTTTAGACCGTCTTTTTCAAAAAATTCTTTTATCAAAACTTCAGTATTTTCTGATAAAACTGCATAAATCCCTTCTCCAAAATTAAGCTGTGCTTTACTATTTAAATCTGTTTTAACCCAGGTATTCTCATCGAGATATTGGTTTTTTTCAAGTAAAAGGTATTCATTTTTTGTTTCTAAATTTTTATAGTAAACGTCACCTTGCAAAATTTCTACAAATACTTCATTTACTTTGTTAGTATCTTTGGGGGTCGTTGTTGGATCGTCTTTTAAGCCCATAAAATAAACAAGTCCAAAAACAATAATTATCAAAACAATAAAACTAATCAGAACTATTAGAAACGCATTCTTCATGTTACCACCGGCTATATAATATCTACAAGAATATTTATAAATTTCGTAGATTTCACATAAAGTCTCCTAAAGACTTTTGTTTTATTTTCTCATTATTAAACAAAGAATCAACTTCTTTGTAAATCAATTTTATTCTTTGGTCTAAATAATCAGTAAGTTTGTATTTCTTTGAAATACCGTCTGTAAGCCCCAAATACTTTCTTACTGAGCCTTGTGCTATTGTCAGATTTATGTTTCCACCACATGAGCAAGACCCCAACAAAGGCATACGCCTAAATTTCTTGTTACATTTTGTACACCTAAAGCCTTGTCTAGCATATTTTCTTGCATTTCCAATAATATCTGGCAAAAAATGTGTAGATAAAACTAATTCTAATGCAGCCATGTGGTCTACCGCAGTTATTTTATATTGCAAGTCAAGCTGATTTGAAATTTTATCTTTCATCTCTTTTATTAAAGTATAACTAGATTGCTTTGGGCCCGCATCATATTGGATAGTATCGTGTGTGAATTTTAATTCTGTAAATTGTTTATCGGTTCCAATAAAATTTCCAACAATATTCAAAAACTTCAATACGGGTTCTGCTTTTTTTAATGCAGATTCGTAAAATTCTAAAGTATATTTAGATGTAGTTTCCATTTCATACGCTTCATCATCTATTTCTTGTGGATCTAAAACAATTGTAGCAACAAGCGGGGTGTCTTGTTTTCCGCCTCTTGTTGATGGTAAATAATCTTTTGAAAAATTTAAAAATACATCTAATAAAAGCATTGCAGAATCCTGATCCCCATCACAATCATAAATCCCCAAATTACCATAACCTCCAATAAAGGTCTTTTCTTTTTCTACAATTAGGTCATATACATATTTTCCATTATAAGGAACTTCCTTAATACTTACTAATTTATCAATAATAAAATTTCCTAACTTACTTACTCTTTTTTTCTTTATTTCAATACTTTTCAGATTTTGTATTGCTTTTTTAAATTTAGATCCAAACAAGTACTGAACCATTTCCTTAAAATCTTTGGAATATAACTTAAACCCATATGATTTTACAGTTATAGACTTATTTCTTTTTTGGTAATATTCTTTTACTAAGCCGGTTTTTATTGTTCTTTCTTTTTCTTCAAAAACGTGAGCAAACAAATTTTGAGTAGCGCACAAATATGCAAATTCATTTATTAGATTTTTATTTACGCTTATTGCCTTAATACTTGTTTTTTCTATATGCCCATCGCCCACAACATAACCGCCAATACAACCTTTAATACACTCTGAATTAGAGTTAGTTATTATTTGGGGGACCCTTTTATTTCTTGCGCATTTGCCTGTTTGTAAAATATTCACAAATAAATCATAATATACTCTTCCACTCAGATATAAATCATCCACACTTTTTTGCTTACTCTTTGTTAAATTTCTATTAAACAGTTTTTTAGTTATTTTCATTAATTTATTAGTTATTTCTTTTTCTGCAGACACAAAATTTACTTGATAAACATATTTCTTTATATCTTTAGATTTTCCATAACTAGTTCGGGCATGTCCATCCGCCAGATAATATCCAACAATCCATCCAAGTTCTTTAGTTAATCCAATTATACAAGGAATCCTGCTTTTTTGTTTATTATAAGATAGCTCCAGACCATCATCCGCAATTTTATACTGTTTACGTAATTTTTCATAAAGATCCAAAGGGACTGCATCAAAATCAATTGCAGTATGTAGCTTCTTCCAATTTATTCCTAACTTATTTCCGATATTTACATAGCCATCTTTTTTTAATTTTGGTTTTAATAATTTTTTTATGTTGTGGACTCTTATTTTTTGCTTTAGGGGTGATTGTAAATAATATTCCAAGATATTTAATTCATTATTTTTTGTGTATTTTGCATTAGCCAAAGATAATAAATTATCACCAATTTTCAAGTCTTTTGCAAATTTATATTTTACAAGTCCATTTTCTCCATAAAGAATTTTTTGTTTAGGAGTTACTTTTACTTCTCTCCCAAATCTCGTTTTCAATTTTAATATTTTTTCTTTATTTTTCTGTTTATATAATGCAATTACTTTTCTTTTATGTAACTTGCCCCGCGAATCAACAGAATAAGTATACGTATTTTCAAGAGGGATTTCGGTTTTATGTGAACCATCATCAAGGGCACCGATTTCCATTAAGCAAATATTTTTATTATTACTTAAAACTATGGGTGTATCGAAAGTTAAACAGTTTCTTCTTTTTGCAGTATTAAAATAAGGATGTGAAAACATTACTCTCGATTCACTATATCCTATTACTCTTCCAACAATTCCCGCAACAATGTGTGGCGCTAATGCAAGAATATAATGCCCAATTAAATCATCTCTTACTTTTGCATTGTAAAATTTTGGCTTTTTGTAAAACTTTTCTAATAAGTCATCTACAAATGTTGCAACTTTTACTAAATAGTCACCAACTGTAGTATTCAAAATAACATCTTGTGGAAATAACCTTAACATTTGATTCTCATCTTTAAGTTCGTTTCCATAAATATCTAGCTCATATCCCAAAGCTCTTGCTTTTTCAACTGTCATTTTCAACTCTACCGGTTTAAAATGACTCAAATTAAAGTCTAATAAATCAGTTCTACAAACCCCATCTTTAAAAACATAAACTCCGTTTTTTGCTCTCAAAATTCCTTTTTCTAGGGGTTCTGCAACTTTATCTATTGACACTAGCCCCTCAACACCTTTTATCATTGCGGGGGCCTCAACACCAAGCCTTTTTACTGCATCTCTGAATATGTTTGCAAAAGACAAACTTGATCTTTTAGAATGGTATATTTTTCCACCACAGGTACATTTTTCTTTTCTTTCATCATAACTTTTATTACAAGAACTACAATAATATTGCCTTACAGTTCTTTCTTTACATTCCCAACAATAAGGATACACAATTTCTTTTTTACATCTAGGACATTTATAAAACGCAATTTCTACAGTTGATGCTGCTTTGGAATCAAATAAACCCTTACTTTCCTGTGATTTAAAATCAACCGCCTTATTAATACTTCTTGTGTTTCCACCCATCTTTCCAATAGGAAACAAAACTTGTGGACTCCCAGTCATTTTTCTTTCTGTTGCTGCTTCAGGCCTACCCATTCTTGCGCCGATAAAGGACCCGGCTTTATCTCTGATTTTAAGACCAGATAAATAACACAATAAATCCAATGGTTCAAGACCAACTGGAACTTCTTTTTCCAAGTCAAAAACACCAAAAGTTTTAAACAGGGAGAGACCGTGTTTTATTATTATTTTTTCATTTTCTACTTTCATTGGCATTACAATTTTTGTAAACAAGAAATCAAGTTTTTCATCATAATCTAATACTGCATCAAACTCAATTCCATCAGAATATTTCCTTTCTGCTTTTTGTAATGCATTTCTAATATAAATTATATCTTCTTGATTTAATTGAGTATAGAAATACAAATATCTTGGGTGTAATGGAACCCCAAAACTATCTGACAACTTTACTGCGTCTTCTTCTTTTACCACATAAGGATTATCCAAAAAACTTTCAAATTCTTTTTTTCCAAGTTTTTTATTTTCAAGTTCTTTTTCCAATTCTAAGGCCCACCATTCTTCACAATATCCCGGCGGCATCAAAGGGTGTGCTGTTTTTCTAAAATCACCATAAGAAATTAACATATCTCCAACAAATAAAATTTTTTCAACATTAATTTGATTACTTTCATACCATTCTTTTGATTCAGCCCTAACAATAGATTTATCTCTAAGTTTAACATAAGATGGCTCTATTAAATCACAAGCTCCAATTACTGCTGCTTTACCCGGCCTCTCAACTTTTAACTGAGTACCCACTGCAGCATAACCTCCAAGAACATACATAGTAGTCGGATGCAAGGCCTTGGCCATTAATCCAGTTGTTCTTGTTCGCCCATATCTTAATCTAAAACCGCCAAATCTAGATGGATATGAGAACACTGGCCTTCCTGCTGCTGCACCTTCTAAATATCTGTAATTCGGCAAAATTTCTGTAGTATTTCCGGTTTCTTTTACTTTAATAAATTTATCAAGCCAGCCCCAATCAAATCCAAATCCTTTTGCAATTTTTTTTAATTTCGCAGCTTTAAGAGTTACACCCTCCGTCAATACTAAAAATGCTCCGCCCCTCAATCTATTTGTTGGAACTCTTTCAAGATTTCTATAAACATCAACTTCTTCCGGATCTGTTGCTTCTCCGTTTACACAAACAGGGCATTCTCTAATAATGTGCCTAATCTCTTCTTCTGTAACTTTTATCTGCCGCGCATATTTTCGTCCAATAATTCTGTATTCTTCAACATAACGTTCTATTTCTGATTCTGTTGCTTTATATCTATCCAAACCTAATTTTTTGCCGCCATAATATGCTAATACAATTGGTAAAACTGTTCCAGTTCCACCTGCGGCTCTTATTGGGCCGGCATAAAATATGTCTACGTATTTTGTAGAATCTGAATTAGAACTTATTTTTATTGCAGGAATTCCCTCCAAAGGTGCAACAACAACCCCCTCTGTGTACAAGGTTAATGCGGTTCTTACTGCTGCTTCTAATCTTTTTTCATCTGTTGGAAAACTTCCAAATTTACTATCTAGTATTTCGTCAAAAATTTGTATTATTGTTGGAAACCTATCTTTTTTTACTGCCATTATTTCTTCATATCTTTTTGCAAGACCGGGCAATTCCAAAATTGCTTCTGTTCTTTCCGCCAGGTTTGTTGCCCTCTTTATTTCAACTTCATCTTTAATATCATAACCCAATTTTCTAATATCTGTTGCCAAAGAATACATGGAATCCACATCAATTACTATTCTTTCAAAATATTTTTTTGTTTCTGGATCACATATTGGCAACTTCATTTATGAACACCTTCTCCAATATTTTTCCTGTTTTCATATTCATTACTGGCACTCTTCCCGGAGTCGGAATGTGGCCTTGTTGTTTCTGGAACGATGTTTGTGCCTGCCAAGCACCAGGGTTTATCAACATTGTTTTTTTATAAGTCCCATAACCATTTGAATGTAAATGACCTGTAACAAAAATATCTGGTTCTTCTTTTATTTGCAGAACACCCCCCTTATCCGGAGATACTGGATTTTTTCCACCATATATTGTACAAACATCTCTTCTCAAGAGATAGGCTTCCATTACTGGAATTGGATCCTCAAAATGGATTCCCAACTTTGCCTGTAATTCATTCATCGAATTTCCATGATACATTAACATTTTTAAGCCCTCAATTTCCACCATAGAAGGAGATCCTAAAACATGCACATTTTTCAGACCGTATAATTTTTTTAAATATTCTTTTGGTATTGCTGGTTGGGGATCTGCCCTCCTCACGGCATCATGGTTTCCAGGAATAATAAAAGTTTCTATATGCTCAGGAATTCTTTCAATATAATTAGACAAAATTTCGTATTGCTTGTAAATATCTTTTACTGCCAATTCTTCGTCTTGGCCTGGATAAACACCTATCCCGTCAACCCCGTCTCCCGCAATAACACAATACTTTATTTTACTACTATCTTCCCCTTTGTCAAGCCAATCAATAAAATTATTAAATTCTTTTTCAAAAAAAACATTGCTTCCAATATGAGCATCAGAAGTAAAAACAATATCCAAATCAATATCACTTTTTTTTGGTGTTGCAACAGGCATATCTGGAAAAATTATCTCAGAAGCATAAATTAATTTTTCATCTAATTTTACTCCTTTTATGCCCACAACATCATCATTCAAAAGTTTTCTTGCCTGCGCATAAATTGGTTTATTCTTATCAAAAATTGCGGTAAAAAAACCATTATTGTCATCAAAAATGACCATTAAATTTCCGGTTTTTGTGTCTCTTTTTTCATATACCATTCCAATTACATCTACTTCTACCCCCTTTGCAGAATATTTTATCCCGCTTGACTGCACCGGAGAAAAGTTGTTGTGTTTTTTTATCAACCCAGATAAAATATTATATCTATCTCTCACAAATTCTACAAAATCAGTAACTTTTCCTTGTCCAGTTGTATTGTTTGTTATATCTGTATCTTTTATTATTTTCATCTTGGAAGTATATTCTTTTGCCTCTCTTCTTTTCGCCCGATTTTCAACAACAACTTCCAGATTAGAAATATCTGCTTTTTTTTCAAATACAATCTCAACACTAGAACTCAATTTCTGTAAAATTTCCTCTGCCTTTTTTAAGTCTAAAAACGGAACTTTATCTTTAAAAGCCGAGTCTATTACTGTCTTATAGTCTTCCTGCTTTGATAGAAAAATAGCCGCATCCTTATCGATAATTACATCTTTTTTCTGTGCATATTGGATAACAACCCCAACAGTAGCATCAAGGTTTAGAGATGTAGATATATCGGTCTGCATATCTATTAGATAGTAGATATATAATTATAAGTATACGCGATTTATGTAGTAATTCGCTTATTCTTCTGTAAGGGCAGCATAAGATAAGATTATAAATATTGCCCTCCATGGTTATTAAGGTGATTTT
>CAZMCX010000012.1:0-13398 GCA_964565125.1 uncultured archaeon | reverse complement strand
CATGGGCAAGACATAACTAATGCTGTTTAGGCCCTATAAGAAAATTTAAAATGCAGACGTTAAGTCTGCATAACTCCTCATTTTTAATTTTACTTTTTTTGTACCAACACAGTTAAGAAAAAGCAGTTGTTTTTTTGCTATTGTAGTGATATGTTTCTTAGGAATATTTATATATTGTTATATACTAACTTATATAAGTTTATATAAATTGGTGGTCAAAATGCAAGTGATTGACGTTATACATTATCCTAACTTAAAAACTGTATTAATGGTAGAAAATACCTTAAAAAGTGCTAATAACTTAATGACTAGGGAAGAACTAAAATCAAAAGTGCCAACTAAAATTATGCACCAAACTCTAAATCTAATTTTAAGATACCTTGAAGAAAGTGGGAAAATACTTGATGGAAGAAAAGGAATTTTATGGATATATAACCCAAGTCAAAAATTGGATAGAGCAATAAAAGAAGGTGTTGAATTATGATGTTTAAAGGAAAGCTAACAAAAGTAATTATTATTGGATCTGCAAAAGAAGAATTTGATGATTTAAATAAATTAGTTGGTGAAGAAATTACTAAAGGAATAACTAATAGTGGCATAGGTAAGGGGTAAGAATAGTTTTAATAATCTTACTATTCTAATATTTATAAGTGATAATTATGTCTGATATTTGGGTTGTTAAAGTTAGTGATAAAGGACAAATAAGTATTCCTTTAGAACTTAGAGAACTTATGGGTATTTCTAAAGGTGATACACTTATAATGTATATTAAAGATAAATCTATAATCGTTCAAAAAGCAGAGGATGCTATTAAAAAAATAAAAACTTAATTAAGTGAACTATTATGCAACTAACCTCTTCTCAGGAAAAAATGTTAACTGGCAGACAATATGGGCTTGCTGGAAAGCAAGGTGCTGTTCAGATTTGTGAATGGACCAAGAAGAGCCTGCGAGACCAGGATGAATGCTACAAAAACAAATTCTATGGTGTGAAGACCTACTCCTGTGCCCAGATAACTCCTAATGTCTTGACCTGTGATCAGAACTGTATATTCTGCTGGCGACCTGCTGAAATGTATAATACTAAAAAGATAAGCAAAAAAGAGGCAATAAAGCCAAAGGAACTTGTTGATAAGCTTGTTAAAAAGCGAAGGCTACTACTGATTGGCTTTAAAGGCTATGAAAAAGTAAACCAAAAGAAACTGAAAGCTTCTATTGATGGATTCCCTAAACATTGGGCAATATCTCTTTCTGGAGAGCCAACTCTTTATCCTTATCTGCCTGAACTTGTTAAAGAAATTAAGAAAAAAGGGGCGGAAAGCATTTTTATAGTTACAAATGGCCAGAATCCAGAAATGCTTCAGAAACTTAAGGAGAAAAAGGCACTTCCTTCTCAATTATATCTCTCTTTAACGGCTTATGATCCTAAATCATATGTCCAGATAAACAGAGGGATTAGTAAAGATGGCTTTAAAAGCCTAAAGAAGAGCCTAAATCTGCTGAAAACTCTTAAAGTAAGGTCTGTAATCAGGGTAACCCTAATCAAGGACTATAACACCCAAAAAGAGCAATTAGAGAAATTAGCAAAGCTTATCGAAGGCTCTGGGGCGGATTTTGTAGAAGTAAAAGCCTATATGTGGATAGGAGATTCAAGGAAGAAGCTTGGGCAGGAAAATATGCCTTTATTTAGTGAAATTAAGGATTACTCAAAAATCCTGCTAAAGAATCTGAAATCTTACAAGTGTGAGAATGACTGTGAAGCATCAAGAATTGTCTTGTTAAAAAATAAGGGAAGTAAATATAAAACTAAATTAATAATTGAAGACAATAGTTAGTAATGCTTTGTTGATGAAAAGATACAAAAAGAAAATGTAATGTATGTAAATATTAAAATATAAAAAAAGTATAATATGCCCCGAAGGGCAAATTAATCTTAAGCTTTAGCTACATTTACTGCTTTAGGGCCTTTATCTCCCTTTTCTACATCGAAAGTAACTGCTTCATCCTTGTTTATACTTTCCTTTAATCCAGTTTGATGTACAAAGTAATCTTTCCCATCTTCTCCAGATATAAAACCGAAACCTTTAGTTTCATTGTAAAACTTTACTGTACCATTCATTTAATTCTCCTCCGAAAAACTTTAGAAATAGATTAACTCGATTTGAACTATTAAAATATTTCTATCATTATTGGGCTGCAGTGTGTTTTTAAACCCTTCTACTGGAAAAGTAAGAAATAAATATTCTCCAGATCATATAGAACCCTTAAAACCAGCACCTAAAAAGTCTTTGTTTAGTAGACTTCGGGAGAGATTTAGGCCTCGCCCTAAATAATTTTTTATATAAGTAGCCCAGGCCAAAATAATATGATAATACCCAATACTATCATTATAAGCCCAGTAATTAGCTTTATCCACTGCATTTGCTTCTTTGAAATTGTTTTTTCTTTGAAAGAATAGATAAACCACCCAGAAATTGCAAGTAGTGGAATTACATAAATTAAGCAGTAAAGTAATATGTAAAAATAATGTGAGAATCCAAAGGCGTTTTGTGCTAAAATTGTGGTATAAATTAGAGGCAGTCCAACTGTGCAGGGGATTTCAATCAAGGATGTAAACAACGCTAAAAATATGCTTGCACCAATAAGACTTAGTATTGTTCCAGAAGTTATCTTATCTTTTAAATTTTGTATTTTTCTAGTTACTTTTGTTTTGTCTTTATCTTGTATCATTAAGGTTATGCCTTTTCTAAACCAAATAAACTCTTTCCAGTTTATTAGTCCTGCAATTATTGCAATAATGCCAACAATAATTCTTAAGATGTCCATAAATCCAATTATACTTAGCATTGTGAGCCAAGCAGACATAAAAAGAAAGTATATTACAAAAACAACAATAATGAAAGATAATGAGACTGCAAGCATTTTTTTTCTGGAGTCAGAAACTGAAACTAGTAGACTTAGAATTAAGCCAAATACAAAAAAGGTGCAAGGGTTAAACCCATCTAAAAGTCCAACAAAAACAGTTAAAATTGGCAAAGGTAATGAGCCTGCGAAATTCTTTATTGAGTCTTGGTTTATTAAACTCAAAATTATGAAAATAAGAATAATTCCAACAAGTAGGCTAATGCTTATTATTAGTCTTTTTTTGTTGGGGGTCATAATATCACTTTTGTTCTAATTCATAAGTGCTTAATACTTCTAATAGAGTATTTTCGTCCATTGCCCCAATGTAAGCATCACATCCAATGATGCTTGTAGGATAATATTGGGCATCTACTTTCAGAGTATTTTCAATAAAATCTCTTTTTTCTGATTCTGTTATATCATATAAATGGAAAATGTATGGGCTGTCTTTTAAGTTATCCAATGTTTTTAAGAATTCTTTGCAGGCACTACAATATTTTGATTCAATAATAATTATTTTATTGTTTCCGTCCGCAGCTTCACAGTTTGCAGGGGGGATTGGGCCATCTTTGTTTATAAAAAAAGTCTTTAATACATTGCTGTCTGAGTTTGTATTTTGGTTGTTGTTATTTGGCTTACTTGAAAGCACCATTAGAATTACAATTACTACTACTAGCAAAATAAGTATTATTGTTGAATAAAGATTCTTTTTGTCCATTACTTATTAATGGTCAACATGTTTAAAAATATATCCCTGTGCTGTGTAAGTAGGGGCAAAAATCACTTTTCTTTTAGTTCCACTTTTTCAATGGTAAGGGTGTGATTATATTCTCCATTAGAACTTTTTGTTGATTTTACTATATTTATTGTCTTCTTGAAACTTGGGGAGTCTAAAACAAAAGATTCATATTCTCCACCTTCTCCAGCAATGTTAAATCCAAGCCGTTCATTTATTTTTTTGAGATTTTCAAGCATTTTTTTGTCAATCTCTTTTCCAAGATCGTCTTGGTTTAGGCCGTGTGCACAAATCCTTGTTATTATTGCTTTTATTCCTCTGCTGATAAGTTCTGTAACCTCTTGCTCCTGATTTTTATGCCACAAAGGCGCCAAACATTTTAAGCCTAATCTTTCGGCAATTATTTCTATTCTGTCTCTTTGATATTCTGAAAATATTGCCCCGCTTGCAATTAAATTAATGTTGTATTTCTCTTTTGCGATTTTTATTGCTTTTTCTAATTCTTTTAATTCTAGTTCTTTTTCTCCTTTTGTTTTTAGCACTATAATTGGAATTTCTAGAGCCTTTGCTTGTAACCTTGCCAAAGAAATATTTGGGGTATGGTACATATAGGAATCTTTATTCTTGCTGTCAATTGTAATTAAACATTTTATATCATAGTTCATACTTTTTAGAATTTCTAAAGTCAGAACTGAATCTTTTCCGCCAGTGAAAAGAATCCCAACATTATCATTATTTTTTGAAATATATTTCTTATAGAATTCTCCTTTTTGTTTTTGCCTGTCCTTAGCTAATTTTGTTACTGCTTTATCAAACCCACTACTAAACTGTGCTGCTTTTCTTGCTCGGAATGCAATCTCTTTTGGTAAATAATCTAAAGCAATTTCTCTTAAGACATATTTTTTTATTTTATCTTTTATTTTGTGTTTTATATCTACATTTATTGCATACTTTACTAATTCTTTGTCTAGCAAAGGAACTCTTAATTCAATAGAATTATTCATACAAATTAAATCATCCCTGTAAAGGTCTCTGTGGAAAATATTCTTTAGGCCATATAAACCATCTTTATTTGAGTTATACCTATCATATCCAATAAAAACGTCCTCACTTCCTAATCCGCTAAGCATAACTTTAATTCCATCTTTCTTTGCTTCTTTTGTGCAGAAATAAAATGGCAATGCAACCCCTATTTTTACAGGGTCTGATGTTTCAAGGATTTTTATTATTTCTGGTAGTGCTTTTAGAATTTCTTTTTCTGTTGCAATTATTTTTTTTAATTTTAGTCCCAAATATTTTGCAACGATCTCTGCGTATTTTTCATCCTCGCTTTTTGTTAGTGCAGATGCAACATAGCAAGTAATATTTTTATTATATTTCTTGGCGATTGCGGTTATAATGCTAGAATCTACTCCACCAGATAGAAGTATTCCAATTTTTTTATTTGTGTTTACTCTTTTTTTTACTGCTTGTTCAAGTAGGCAAGTAAGGTCTTTTTTAATTCGTTCTTTTTTTATACCTTGTTTTGTTTTGTACTCCAATTCTTTGTAAAAATCAATAAAATGTGTGGTTGTTTTTTTTGTTTTAAAATTATATTCTAAAATATTTCTTGGATGTAAATCTTGTGCCGTTTCTTGTGCAAACTTTGGTAATGCCTTTTTTTCAGATGCAAAATAAAACCCTTTTTTTGTATTCGAATACCAAATTGGTTTTAGTCCAAAAAAATCTCTTGCTAATATTGCCTTGTTTTTGTCAGTAAATACAAATGCAAAATCTCCATCTAATTCTTTAATTGCTTCTACTCCTCTTTTCTTTAAGATTTTGAATAACAATTCAGCATCATTTTTTGCATTTAGTTTGTATTTCTTATTTAATTCTTCCCAATTGTAAATTTCACAATTAGCAACTAGAATTGAATCTTTGTCATAAATTGGTTGTGGGATATTGTCAATAATAGCAAGCAAGTTTTGTCCGAAGGTAAGATTATTCCAAGAAACGACTTTTGAAGAATCTGGGCCTCTGTGTTTTAGCACAAAAAGCATTTCCTTCACAGTTTTCTTATCTTTTCTGTCTATAATCCCTGCTATTCCACACATGATATAATTTTAAAAGGGTATCTACTTTTATAATTAGTATTGATATTGGGGGGTAATTATATGGCTTCAAGGCCAATATTATATCATTTATCTGAAAAAACAAGGGCTAAATGGCACGAACAAGTTAATCGTGGATTTGATCATCTTGAAAGGCAGGCATTACATAATGTGCCAAAGTTGAACCCACTCCAAACTGGAATCCATATGGATCGTGTTTTAAAAATGCGTGGGCTGGACCAAAAATTTGATACAGTTAATAGAGAATTGTCTGCTGTGAAAGATGCAAAAATGCACAATAGGTTATTAAAAAAAAGAGAGGCATTAAGAAAAGCAAGATTACATTTAGAAGTAGAAAATAATGTGATGGTTTTGAAAGAACATCTGCGCAGGGCAGTAAATAATTTAAAAGTTAGGCAAGCTTCTTCAAGAGACATACGTGCAGTAAAAATTTATTTTATTGAACAAATTGAAAAAGAAATAGATAAAATAAGAGTTACTGTTACCCCTTAAATCCCACAGAGAACTAACAGCTAAGTAACTCCGAAATTTTATTATTCAATTCTTTAAAAAGTAGTTCTTTTTTTTCTTTTGTGAGGGTAAATAATTTTTTGTCAATTATTTTTTGACTTACTGTATAGATATAATCAATTCTAATAACAGAGTCTTTTATCGCCCCTTCTTTTATTGTCACCGGTATTCCAGTTCTAAGTTTGTTGCTTGTTATTCCTGCAACAATAAAATTGTCTGCTTCTGAAAATAAAACTACTGCCGGGCGTTTTTTTATTTCAAAAGAATCAGCAAATTGTACATATGTTAAAATAACGTCACCAGGTTTATACATTGTCCCAATCCTCATCTGCTTTATTGTCCCATAATTCTTTCATTTTTGCTTGTTGTATGTAATGTAAAAATTTGTTGTACTGATCCCCTTTTTGTAAATTTTTTACATAAGCTCCAAACACTTTTTTGATTATTTCATTATATGATTGTTTTGGGTATTCTTTTATGCTTTTTAAAAGTTCCACCACTGTATCTTCTACCTGTATTGTAGTATAGCTCATAGCACCACCTATAACAACTTATAAGTCATTATAATTATAAGGATATCTGCCCTTTATCTGAATTTCTTTATATTTCTTGTGCTACATAAAGATATTGGGACGATGATGATGTTAACCCCTGCTGAATGTATGATGATTGATTGGCGGGCTGAGTTCTAACTTTTTCTTTCTTTCCAAAAGAAAGAAAAATTACAGTCTATTAAAAGAAAGAAAGGTGGGCCCTAAAGGTCCTTAAGTTCACAAAAGAAAGAAAGAAAAATTACGGTCTATTAAAATAAAACTGGGTGGCTAGTCTGAAACCTTTACAAACTTTCCATTTTGTATTTGTTTACACACCTCTTCTTTTTATTTTTGTTGAACCTATTTTTAAAAAACCTACTAATCTATTTTTATATTAGTGATTACTGTGATAAAAATTCGAAAATACCAAAAAGAAGATTTGGGGCAGGTTTGTGAACTAATCTGCTGCGTATTTAAACAATTCCAGTCATTAGAAGGCACAAAAGACTCTGTTGAACATTACTTATCTTATTATAATTATAAAGTAAATGGAGAATCTTTAAATGTGGCATTTTTAAGCTCTCCTATTATGTTGGTTGCAGAAGATAATAACAAAATTGTGGGTGTTTTAAGAGGCAAAGAAAACAGATTAGTTAATTTATATGTTATTGGGGAATACCATAGAAAAGGGATTGGAGGCAGATTATATTGTGAGTTTGAAAAAAGAGTATTGAAGTTAGGTAGTAAACAAGTAAAAATAAGGTCGTCTTTGTATGCAGTTCCATTTTATCAAAGATATGGCTATAAAAAAGTAACAGGTGTCAGAACAGGAAAAAGATTTGGCAGTCAGAAATATCAGCCAATGATAAAAAAGTTTTAAACTAGTTTGCTTTGTATTCCTTTGCTGTTCTCTAATTTATTAATAATTGTCTTTGTGGTTTCCCAAGAGTAACGGATGTATTTGCTTTTGCTTTTTATTAACTGTTCTAAAGCCTTCTTGGTAATTGGATCTGCAGGATAACCACTGCCCAGCTCTATGCCTGTTTCTTCTTTGATTCTTTTTATTTCTGCATCTCTGTCAACCTTTGCAATAATTGATGCTGCGGAAACAATTGGATATTTATCATCTGCTTTATGTTCCGCAATTACATTTGTGTTTGTGATTTGTGACAAAACATTTCCATATCTTGTAAAATTAATGTCTGGTGCATCAACGTAGATTTTTAGTTCTTCGCCTTTGCAAAACTCTTTTGTTTTTTGAATTAATTTGGCTGTTGTTAGTTCCTCTAATTTGTTTAGATTTATTTTATCTTTGTTTGTGGAATCTATAAGTGTTGCAGGAATTATTTCAACAAAGTATTTGCACATTTTTTTCACTTGTGGATACAAATCCTCTCTTTGTTTTGGAGTTAGTTTTTTTGAATCTTTTACCCCCAAACTTTTTAACTCTTTTTCATATTTTGCATCGATTACACAGGCACACATAACCATTGGCCCAATTACTGGCCCTCTTCCCGCCTCATCTATTCCACATAAGTACATAAAAATCATCATCCTTTAATAGTGTAAAGTGGTTTCATTCTTGCAACAGGTTTTGCTAATTCATTTAATTCTAAAACCTTAACAACTTCGTTAACATCTTTGTATGCAAGTGGTGCTTCTTCTACAATGCTTGCATTTGTTGCAGATAAAACCGAAACATTTATTTTGCTCAAATCTTTTATGACGTCCTTAACATCAAATTGCTTTTTTGCTGCACTTCTGCTTAATGCCCTGCCTGCGCCGTGTGAAACACTTCCTAGGCTTTTTTCTTCAGCTTTATCTCCAACTAAAACATAAGAACAAGTTCCCATGCTTCCAGGAATTATTACTGGCTGGCCTGTGTTAATATATTTCTCAGGAAGAACTTTATTTCCTGCAGAAAATGCCCTTGTTGCACCTTTTCTATGCACTAATAATTTCTCTTTTTTTCCATTTATTTTGTATTCTTCTTCTTTTGCAATATTGTGTGCAACATCATAAACTAATTCTGTGTTTATTCCAAGTTCTTTTAGGGCTTCTCTTACCTTGAAAGTCATTACCTGCCTGTTTACGTAAGCATAATTTGCTGCTGCCCTCATTGAGTCAAGGTATTTTTCTCCTTCTTGTGAGTTTATAGGAATTGATACCAAATCTTTGTCAAGTAATTTTAGGTTATATTTTTGATAATTTTTTAAAAATATTTCAATATGATCTGATGCGATTTGATGTCCTAAACCGCGTGAGCCGGAATGTATCATGAAAGTTATTTGATTTTCTTTTAAGCCCCACTTTTTCGCTAGTTCTTTGTTGTAAATTTTGTCAATGTACTGTAGTTCTATGAAATGGTTTCCACTTCCAAGAGTTCCGGATTGTTTTAATCCTCTTGAGATTGCTTTTTGAGACAAAAATTCTGCGGATGTTTTTAGTTTTCCATAATCTTCAACACAGTCTTTATCTTTTTTTGTGGCTTCTCCATTTTTTATTGAATAATCAATACCCTTTGAAAGCATATCCAGTAATTCTTCTTTTGTTATTCTTTCTTTATTTTCTGACCCAACACCTGTAGGTATGGACCTAAATAACTTTTCGAATTCTTTTTTAGAAAATAGTTTTTCGAATTCTTCTTTTGTGGAATTTGTTTTTACTAATCTGATACCGCAGTTTATATCAAACCCAAGTCCCCCAGGACTTACAATTCCTTTTTCTAAATCAAAACCTGCTACTCCGCCAATTGGAAATCCATATCCGGAATGCATATCTGGCATAGCGTAAGCTCTGTCTTTTATTCCTGGAAGAGAAGCAACATTAATAATTTGCTGGACTGCATCTTGTTCTACCCCTTTCATTAGGTTTTCTGATAAATAGAGAATAACGTCAGTGTTCATATCTTTAGTTTTTTTGATAATGTAATGATTTTTGTCTTTTATAGGGGTAAACATATATATATCTTAAAAACAATTATTATTAAAATTGCTTTGTTTATGTGATAGCTATGGATGCTGTATTAGTTGAAAACGCAAAGAAGATGCTTGATTCAGGGATATCTAAAGAAGAAGTTGTTAAGATGTTGATATCTTTAGGATATAGTGAAAAAGACGTTTCTTCAGCAGTGGGTGGACAAAATAAGGTGGAAAAACCTCAAGAAGAAAAAAAAGAATCTGATAATATGGTTATAGAAGAGAACACAAAAAACTATGCACATCATGCAGAGTTAGCAAGTTCTATGGCAATGAATGTTGTAGATAATGCAACAAAAACACTTGATGAACATAAGGAACATATGAAAGCCTTAAATGAAAACATGACGAAAACTTATGATAAATTAGATTCTATTTCTTTAGATAAAATAGACGCGGCACATGACGATATTGCTATAATAAAAAGGTCTTTGGCAGATTTAGGTGCAAAAACAAATGTAACTTTGGATTTGATGAAAAAGATCTTAGAAAACCAGAGAGAATTAATAATGAAATTAAAGTGATTAAACAGTTTTATTTACTTCTGATGCATATATACCCACCTGTTCGCCCGTTTTTGCAATTTCCTTTGTTTTGTCATCTGCCCCAGGTGGATACATTATAACTGGATTTTCAAATTTTTGTTTAAAGTTGGGATTTAGTTTTGAATCAATATAATCTACTGCCTCTGTAATTATTGTTTTTAAGGAATTAGCTTCAGTAGCATTGTTTTTATTTAAATAATACATCCGGTATCTTAGTGCTGCAAACCCAAGCGATAAATATGAATATTGATTTATTTCTTGTTTTTCCGGATCACAAATTCCTATACAGAAAGGAAAGGAGAAAATAATTTTGTGTGCATCTGATAATTGCTTTTCAGTTATTATTGTGGTGTTTATTGGGAATTGAGTAATTGTTTTTAATACTGTAAACCAAATCCTGTCTGAATCAATATTTTTTTCTAATTTTATTTTATTATATGCAATGATGTTTGGGGTCAAAAGCCCAAGAAGATTGATATTATTATATAGGTCTGGATCTTGTTTGTATAGGTTTAGATAAATGTTGTGCTGATTTATAGCAAATGAGCTTGGTATTTCTGACTTTGTATTATGAGAATATGTTAAAATAGCTGAATTCAACTTTAATTGTGTATAAATATTTTGCATTTGTTTTAAGTTTGCTGTTGTTGTGATTCCTCTGCTTTGTAATATTGAATAAACTTGCGGATTTTGATTTGATTGGCTATAAAGTGAAAGAATAATAGGCAAAAAGTCAATAGGGATATTTTTTATTTCTTGGGTTGTTAATGCTTGGCCATTTATTACTTTGTGCTGTGTTTTTGACAGAGTTTCTGCATCTTCTATACTATGTTCTGTGCTTGTTCTGTATATTGTGCTTGCAGAGTCATTTGCCTTTAGTTGATATTTTTTATTCGTAGGGGTTATAATTAGTAGATGGCTAAGGTTAGTTGTATTTGTTGCGTCAAAGTATTGTATTACGTGATTTAGAACAACTTTTGTTATTATGTGTGCGCCTTTGTATGCCCCCTCCCAAAATTCTCCGGCCCCTTCTACATCTACTAAGGACACAGAATAATTTTGTTCTCCTGATTTTTTTAGAATATAATCTATTGTTCTTGCAATTATTATGCCTCCTGAAATACAGCTTATTTTGTGATTCTTTAAAGCATAAATATAATCGCTGGCAGTAATATCATAAGCCATCCCTAAAGAATTGGTTGTGGATCCAGAAGATTGTTTTTCTGCACGTATTTTGTCTGCTATTTCTGCAAGAACTTGAAATTTTTGGCCTGTGTTTGCAAAACTTTGTATTTTTGTAATTGCTTCTCGTAATCCTAACTTATCGCTAATAAGTAGGGTGTTTATTATTATTTCTTTTTTCTCAAAAAAGTTACCAACCAGTTTGGACTCATTTATTAATTCTGTGTTTTCTATAAACTCTGGTGTTATAGTTGCAATATATGGCTGGCCTAAATAAATTATTTTTTTATCAATTAAAGTCTTTAATGTGGAAATTTGTTTTTGGTTAAGGCTTTTCTCAAAAACGCCTTGCTCTATTAAAAATAGGTTATCAATGTTATCTAAGAAATATAATTTATCTAACAAGTCTACAACGTTTTGTTCGATACTAGTTGGGTTGTAAATTTCTAAACAGTCAGAACATATCTGATATGTTGGTTTTAAGGTTACTGTTATGCTCGGATTACTTGCTGAAATTTGTGGTGTGTCTAATTGTTTATCTTTAAAAATAAGTGGAACTTTTTTTGATTCGTGGTTAAATAATTCTAATATAGAATATTTTTCTGTAGGAATTGCAGATTCTAAGTCATCATAATTGTATGCTTCTGAATAGAGTTCTCCTATTTCGGTGGTTATTGTTTGATTTGCAAGTACGTTCTTTGACTTACTGTCCATTACTTTTAAACTAAAGTTTGCATTTTTGTATTTTTGGCCGGACAATTTAGTTATACTGCCATCCCAAATCACATTTGCAATAAAGCTGCTGCCTTGAGTTACTGTCTGCTCTGTTTTTATTGGATATCTTTGTGCAGTAGCAATATCCTCTGCTTCTAATTTGTAGTCGTCTTCAAAAAGAGGTTTGTTTGATATTATCTTTATTTTAAACTCTTCTATTCTTGGGTCTATTTTTGTTTTATCTACAGCCATTGTTATTGATAGCTTAATATTACTATACTGTTTTTTTACTTTTTCTTTTTCAATTTCTTCTTTTGCATAGTTTATTGCCTTTTTGTAATATTTATCCCAAACAGATTTTTTTTCTTCAAAATAAACAATGTTTATCTTTTTTACGGTTTTTAGTTCTCCTTTTGCAATTGCATTATTTAGTTCTGTCATAATGCTTTTTTCAAAAATATTAACTAAATCACAATCTAGTTCTGGATAATATTGTGCTTTTATACTGCTAATTAATTCTGCTTTTTCGTCCTCAGAAAAATCATTGTAATGTGATATTTTTACAGGGAAATATAATCCACAACTTTTTGAATTATATTCTAGTTTTATTTCAAAAGCATCATTTGTTGCTATCAGATATATTCCTTTTTCTAAAGTCAGAGTTGCATTATTTGTTATTAGTTTTGAGTCTTTTGGGGTGAAAACAACTAGAAAATAGTCTTGGGCTTTATCTAATTTCATGAGTTCAGCTGTAACTTCATCGGAAGTGATTTTTTTTGTAAAAGTTCCGTCATTAAAGTTAAAAATGTATCCTTGGTCCTTTGTTTTTTCATTAATTACAAGGAAGTATATTCCAGTTATTATCCCAGATAATACAAGAAGTAGAATTATACATAAAATAACAGTTGCAGTTTTATTCATAAACTAATTATTGAATTAATAGTTTTTTATATCTATTGATAGAAAAAGGACAGTCCGACGGAGATTCGAACACCGCTTTTGAAAAAAGCAGTGGCGCAAAAGAGGAATGTCCTATGGACATAATGGGCCTAAAGCCCATTAAATAGTCCGACGGAGATCCGAACACCGCTTTTGAAAAAAGCAGTGGCGCAAAAGAGGAATGTCCTATGGACATAATGGGCCTAAAGCCCATTAAATAGTCCGACGGAGATTCGAACTCCGG
>CAZMCX010000011.1:0-15977 GCA_964565125.1 uncultured archaeon | reverse complement strand
TATCTAGAGAAAACGAGAAAGATATAAACAAAAACAGAAAAAAGATTAATAGTGCTATGGATCTTGTTTTCATAAAACTTGCTCAAGGATACCACCCAATTTATTGGTTGGGGGAATTGAGCCCTCCTTTAGTTTAAAATTATGAGATAACCAACTAATTTTCTTAATATCTTTACCAATCCTTTTGTTATCTGAATTTCTAATCCAGACATTATTTTTAGTTCCACCAACAATCTGTCCGAACTCGCAGATTGTTCCCTTTCTTATTCCTTTAAAATTTCCTGTTGAATATTTTTTTCTTATATTTCCTTTCTTTGGCTGAGTATCATGTAACTTTCTTCTTGTTGGTCTGTAAGTGTCGTCAACAATTTTAATATTAAAATTTGGTTCTGCATTTGATAATTCAGAAGCTATTGAAAAGCTGTCTACACAATGAGAGTTAAAAGTTTCTAAAGCTTTCTTTGAAGACTTTTTTAATTCTCTTTTTTCTCTTGCCTGTCCTGTTTCAAATCCTTCAAAAGTAATATAATTATCTCTACCAACTTTTCCAATAATAAATGCTTTAATCATATTTTTACCAACTTCAATAGTTGAAAAGTTCTTGTATTGCTTTTAATCTGCTTTGAACCATCATCAGTTGTGATGGTGCAATAAATCCATCTCTTTTTCTATTATCAAATCTACAAGCTCTTCTTGTTGGAATTAACATTTGTATTCCAAATTCTCCAAACTTGTTCCAAACTACTTTTGCTACCCCTCCACAAATTAACTTTCTTGCTTTGCCCGGTTTACAAGGTGTTAATGGCTTTCCTGTAAAACTTAAAACAAATATTCTTCCAGACATACTGGCTAAACCTTCGTTCAAGTTATACTCACTTCCAGAATGAGAACAAAGCATAGAGTTATCACTGATGTTTTCAATGTTTTCTAAACTCGTTGCATTTAACAGTTCTGCTGAAGTGCTACAGACTAGTGAAGCATCTGTAGGTTCTTGTAGCTCTGTTCTCGTAGTTTTTGTTTCCATGTTTTTGTTTCCTCTTTCTGTAGTCAAATTGTTGCCCTTGTTCCTGTCAGAACAAGCCAACTAATTTATTAGTTGGTTATTGACAGTTTTCACTTTTTATTAAGCAAATCTTTTAATTGCTGATAAGTAACAAACTCCAACGGGTTTATTGTGTCAATTATATATTTTAATTCCTGAAGTTCTTCTTTTGTAACAAATACCTCTTTCAAGTTATCTATAGATGTCCTTAAAGACTCCATTTCTTGTCTTATGCTTTTTTGTTTATCATATAATTCAACAACTTGAACATTAATTTCTTCCATTTGGGCAGAATCCGTGGAAGATCCGCCCACAGTAATGGATTTTTCTGCAACTTTGTTTATTTTTTCATTAAGAATTAAGATATTTTTACTCAGAATTTTTTCATTTCTTACCAAATAGGCCATTTTCTGAGAAAGAAGCATAACAGTAGTATTTAGAGCTTTAAGCTCCGCACTATTTCCCAGAGTTTGTTCGACCATATCTATTTCACCTCAACCATATATGTAAACATCCGAATATATATAAATATATTATTATACTCTGTAATTCATATAGAACAACAACTCGAAGGTATTTCTATGGGTAAAAAATTAAAGAAGCAGTACTCGGGAACAATTTTAGATATATTCTATGAAAACAACGAAAAGAATGAATCCATAATAAACATCTGTATAAATAGCGGAAAAGTTAAACAAATAATAGAAGACCCTTATTTTAAGCCATATTTTTATGTAGAAGTTGACAACGAAAAGAAATTTGAAAAAGCTTTAGCAAACAACAAAAATCTTTTCCTAAGTTATGAAAAACAAAAAAAATATGAAAAAAATACTATTTATAAATTATGTTTCAAAAACACAACCCAGCTAATGGAAATGCGGGGCAATGTAAAGACATTAGAGTCCTTTATAGCAAAACATGATTATGATATTCCTTTTGACCAGAGATACATAATAGACAAACAGATCACCCCTCTTGCACATTATGAAATAACTTCAAAAGAGGGTTTAGAATTCAAAGAAACCAAAAAAGAATTTGCGCCATTATGCTGTGCATTAGATATTGAAACAACAAGCGACAACAAAGATATGTTAAAAAACGAAATAATTTCTATTTCAATTTATTCAGATAAAATTAAAACAATTTTAAGTTACAGAGACACAAAAGAAAATAACAAAAACTTAGAACTTTGTAAAGATGAAAAAGAAATGATCGAAAGAACTCTAGAAATTTTAAACAATTTTGATTTTATTTTTACTTATAATGGGGACAACTTTGACATCCCGGTAATTTACAATCGAGCAAAAGAATTCGATATTGACTTAGGGATTTATTTAAAACCAAAAATCCGAAAATCAAGTATGGGCAAAATTTCTTACACAACCGGAATACAGCACGTAGACGTATATAAAATAATTGCCTATCTTGCAAGATTAGGAAGCATAAGTTTAAACAAATTAGATTTAACGACTGCTTATGAAACCCTTTTAGAAAAAGAGAAAATAGACCTAGAATATACAGAAATTCCTGAATTATGGGAAAATATTGAAAAACGAAATCGTTTATTTGAATACAATTTAGATGATTCAAAAGCAACTTACAAGTTAGGCGAAAAATATCTTCTTACTTTCACAGAACTTTCAAAAATAATACGCAGAACATTACAAGATACAATAAGGCTTCCCACAAGCAATATGATCGAATCAATAATAATGTATTATTATGCAAAGGAGAAAAAGTTTATCCCCAAAAAGCCAAGTGGGGAGATAATTGGAGACAGAGCAGATATTACTTATGTGGGCGGATATGTAAAACAGCCAGAGCCAAATATTTATGAAAATATTGCAGTAATCGATTTCAGATCACTACACCCATCAATTATTATTACACATAATATATCTCCAGAAACATTAAATGTTCCGGGAAAGAAACTTGTTATAAGCCCCACAAAAGACAAATTCAATTTAGAAGTTAAAGCAATAATTCCCGGAATTATAAAAGAAATTTTAGACAAAAGAATGAAAGTAAAAACAGAAATGCAAAAAGCAGACAAAAGCAAAAAAGATGTTTTATTTGCAAGACAATGGAGCTTAAAAAGATTATTAGCAAGTTTTTATGGATACTTAGCATACCCCCGAGCAAGATGGTATTGTTTAGAGTGTGCAAGATCAACAGTTGCATATTCTCAAGAGTATATAAAAATGGTTTGTGAACAAGCAGAAAAAAACGCATTAAAAGTAATTTATTCTGATACAGATAGTGCATTCTTAATTTATAGAAAACAAAGCGAAGTAGAAACATTTTTGAAAAAAATAAATTCCACACTTCCTGGTGAAATAAAATTAACTCTTGATGGTTTTTACAAAAGAGGTTTGTTTGTTTCTAAGAAGTCAGAAAACGTTGGTGCAAAAAAAAGATATGCACTAATCGACTTTGAAGGAAACCTAAAAATTGTTGGATTTGAATTTGTACGCAGGGATTGGAGCAATGTTGCAAAAAGCCTACAAAAAGATGTTTTAGAAATAATTTTAAAAGAAGGGAATCTAGAAAAAGCAATTAAAAAAATAAGAGAAACTATTTCTTTGTTAATTGCCCACAAAGTAAAAAAAGAGGATCTTGTACTTTCTTCAAAAATTACAAAACCATTAAATAAATACAACAACATTTCCCCACATGTTTCTGCAGCAAGAAAAGCAGAGAGAAGGGGGGTTTTAATGAGGCCGGGGACTATTGTAAATTACATTATCACAAAAAACGGAATTACAATTTCAGAGAAAGCAGAGTTAGAACAGTTTGTAAAAGACAATTCTTATGATGAAGAATATTATATTAACAACCAGGTGCTTCCAGCAGTAATTCCGTTAGTAGAGCAGTTAGGATTTACAAAAGAAAAGCTTATTGAAAGCACAAAGCAACAGAAATTATTTTAGGGTGTAAATGTGAACATGATTCTTGAAAACTTGGAAAAAGCAAATAAAGCTTGGCTTTCCGCAAAAAAGGTTGCCTTAAAAGAAATTAAATTTGGCAAATCTATTCTAGACTGTGCAGAGAAAATAGAGTCCGAGATTAGAAAGTATGCAGAAGTTGCATTTCCTGTGAACCTGTCCAGAAACAATTCTGCGGCACATTATTCCCCGCTATCTGATTCCAAAGAAGTTTGGGGAAAAGACGACTTAATTAAAGTGGATATTGGTGCGCAGTCAAATGGTTATACAATAGATGGCGCGTTTACAATAGATCTATCTGGAAAAAATGAGAAATTAGTTAATGCAAGCAAAAACGCCCTGGAAAAAGCATTAGATTATATTAAGAAAAACAAAAAAGATTCAAAAGTTGGAGAAATCGGCACAATTATTGAAAAAGAAATTATTTCATTTGGATTCAAGCCAATTTCAAATCTTATGGGCCATGAAATTTCCGCTTATAGTTTACATGCTGGAAAAAGCATTCCAAACATTTCTCAAAAAGACAACTCAACTTTAGGCACAAATAGAATTTACGCAATAGAACCATTTGCGAGCACAGGAAACGGGTTTGTAAAAAATGCGTCTTTTTGTAGTATATATTTTCCCACAGAAAAACAAACAAGAAACCAAATAGGGCGAAAAATTCTTAAAGAGTTAGAGAACAGCAAGGGGTTGCCATTCTCTGAAAGATGGATTGGAAAAGATTTAAACCCAACAAGCAAGAAAATTACTTTGGCATTATTAGTAAAAGAGGGGTGCATACGACCAGCACCACAATTAGATGACAGAGAAGGTTGTTTGATTTCACAAGCAGAAGCAACAATATATATAGGTGAAAATAATAATATTCATATATTTGCCAGGTGACTTTATGCTGAAAGATAAACAATATATTAATTCAGAAGTAAAAAAAGCACAGGAAGAATTACAAAAGCGGATAATAAACCCCAAAGAAAAACACAAATTCGAACATCACATAAAAGAAATAAAATCAGGAGACACAAGGCTTGAAATGGTTTATTCACAATCCCCTTATCGGTTTGCTTTGCCAAATGGTTCTGATTTTGATTTTAACAGATATATTGAAACACTAAAAGCAGTAAGACGAAAAATAAAAATTTTAGATGTTGGTGCTGGAAAAGGCCAGTTCTTAGCATCACTCAAAAAAGATTTAGGAAAACGGATTTACACAACCGCATTAGATATTTATGAACATCCAGAACTTAACGAAAAATACAAAAAAGGATTAGTAGATGAAATTATTTATGAATCTGCAGAGTTATTCCTTCCAAGACAAGCATATGATATCATAGTTTCTAATCTGGGTGGCTTAAAATATACAGTAATGCCAGACCTAGTTATTAGAAAACTTTCACATTCGCTTAGAAGCGGGGGAATATTATTAATTTACCCAGTATTAAAAATCCCAAGAGAAATTATGAAAGACAAAAGATTCACAACAGCAAAGTTACAAGATGCAATAGCAATTAAAAAAATTAAGTAATTTGTTTAAACCTAGGATCAACTACAACTCTAAAATCAGTCATCTTTACTTTCTTTGGTTTTACTTTATCAACAAAATGTTTAAATGTTATAAAGCCATCTTCTGGGCCCCTACAAGAATAAATCTGAAAAGTAATAGAATTAAACTCAGGATAGGTATGTATTGCAACATGAGATTCCCCTAGCAGAAATACAAGCGTGTAGCCCTGCGGTTTAAAGCTATATGAAGATTCCCCTAGAATTGTAAATTTTTCTTTCTTCAATCCTTGTTTAAGAGAGTTATAAAGAAATTTAGAATTATTGATTATTTTATCTTCTACGCCAAAGAAAACTGCAGAAACCTCATTACCAACTGGAGAGCTAATAAAATCTCTCGAGTTACCATAATGGCATCTTTTATTTTGCATTATTTTTTTTAACATCGCAAATCTTTTAAAGTTATTTATTTTTTTGTCTTTTGTTTTGAATCCAAACAAAAGCCCAAGAGGATAGCAAATGCAAAAAGCACAGCAAACTCACAATATATTGATGGGAACATTATCTTCAAAGACGGAAGAATAAATATCAAAACTATTGGCGGCAAAAGGGATAGCACAAGAGCAATAAGCACAATAATATCTATCCTCCTCTTTGTTCCCTGTTTTTTTATTGCATGTAGAACCAAAAACACAGCAATTAATACAACAAATCCAAAATAATATACTAAATATACTACTCCAAGCCAGTGACCCATAAATATATTTCTTGTAGTTACAAAAAAGTTTCCACAAGCCGCCATACTAACGAAATTGGTTTTAATTAAAACAAATATTGTAATCGCAACCGGGACCAAAAAAATTGGGATTAAGTAAACTTTCTTTCTTAAGTAGTCTAAAGCATAATACAGGCCCAAAGCAGGCAGGAATGAATAGGTTATAAATCCAATCTTAGCCCACAAAAACGGATTTGAGGTAGTGCACAAAAAGAATTCTGTTAATTGGTACAAACCAAGGACATAAAGAAATATCACTACAGATTTATGTAAGGTCGCCTTCCTAAAATAGAATAAAATAAAAGTTGCTACTGCAAACTCAAATATTGCAGTTGATAAAGATATTGCTGGAGTAAAACACATTATTAAAGAGGAACATTGAGCTTTATTAACCTTTTCGTATTTAAAGGTAATTATGACAACATTTCCCAAGATTTATTTGGCACCGATTTCAGAATACACAAACAGGCCATTTAGAGAACTCTGTAAAAAATCTGGTGCAGAGTTTACTTTTGCACCCTTAATTAATACAACACAAATAATACATCAAAAAGATAAGAACATACACAAATTCATTGATTTCACAAAAGAAAAAAAAGTCGGAATACAACTGTTCGGCACAAAGCCTGAAGAATATCCACTTGCTATTGAGAGAATAAATACTTTTGAAAAAATAAAATGGCTTGACATCAATGCGGGGTGCCCAATGCCAAAGATTATAAAAATCGGGGCTGGATCAAGGCTTCTTACAAATCAAGATACATTAATTGAAATTTTAAAATCAATCCAAAGTTTTGATTTTACAAAATCAGTAAAAATAAGAATTCTAAAAAACAAAGAAAGCACAAAAAAGCTAGTTGAAAAGATTTCTTCATTTGTAGATGTAATAATAATACACGGACGAACTTCAGAGCAAAGGTACTCTGGAACTGCAGATTGGGAAATAATAAAAGAACTTAAAGAAACTACTGATAACTTTATTATTGGAAATGGGGATATCCAAACCATCGCACAAGGAAAGAAATACCTAAAAGAAAAATACTGTAATGGATTCATGATCGGGAGAGAAGCCATGAAAAATCCGTGGGTCTTTTCAAAAAAAGACGCAAACCCAAAAAAGATTTTCCTCGAATATTATAAACTTTTCAAAAAATACAACTTAACAAATCCAAATGACTTAAAACAAAAAGCAATCCAATTTTTCCACAGCTTCAGAGGCGCAAAAGAATTAAGGTCAACAATTGGAAACATGTTCAATGAAGATGAGATAGTAAATTATATCAAAGACAAGTTGTAAAATGACAAATAGGGAAAAGAACAGCAAGTAGGAAAATAGGTCTGTTATAGTCAGGATTAAAGATGTTAAAGACAAAAAGCACCAAAAGGAAAGACAGATCACAACTACACAAAGAAAAACAAGATAAATTTTGTCAGCCTGCAAGATTATAACTTCAAATAATATAATCTTTCTTTTTCAGGAAATTTTTCAATCGCATATCTTAACATAGTTCTCGGCATTTTTCTTATGTGCTTATCCAAAAACCTTTTTTCAACAGCCCTGTCCCGGGTCCCTATTTCCCTTAACATCCAACCCACTGCCTTATGTATTAAATCGTGTTTATCTTCCAAAAGAATCTCCGCAATTTTTAAAGAGTCTTCAAAAGAATTTTGTTTTATAAATCCAAAAGTAGAAATTATTGCAATTCTTTTTTCCCACAAGTTTTTTGATTTTGCAAAATTATACAAAACTTTTTTGTCTTTATCAAAAAAGTAGTCTCCAGTAATATATGGCGCAGAACAATCAACTAAATCCCAATTATTTACATACTTTCGATTCTTAATATAAAAGTCAACTATTTCCTTTTTTTCTCGTTCTTGCTTGACTTTTTTGTACTTGTTGACTAATATTATCAGAGCCAATTGACGATATTCATGATACTTACTACATATAAGATTCTGGAGTTCTTGTAACTCTATACTCCCATATTTTTTTGCAAGGATTCTTAATTGGGGAACAGTAATTCCACCTAAGAATTCGTCTCCCTCGCCATATTCACCTTTGCCAGTTTTAAAGAATCTTTTAAGTTGTTTTGCCCTCTCCGGATCTTTTAATCTTTCAGTTTCTTTAAAAATTTGTTCAAGCATAAAAATCAGTTATCTTAAATTATCTTCTTCTCAAGAAAGCTTTTTGCTTAACGCAAAAAGTTTCTGGGGCAGAAGTAATTTAGCGGAACGCTAAATTATCTTCTTCTTATCCTTAAAAAGATGTATTACATTTGCCGGACAGGATTCTGCTACTTCTTTGTTGCACTTTAAGTCTTTTTCATCAAATTCTGTTTTCTTTGGCTTTGCTTTTACTCCTTCCATAACCCAAAACTTAGGACAAATTGCCACACAAGCCCCACACCCGATACAATTCTTATAATCTTGTTCTATTTTATACCCCATCAATATCTCTCCCAAAAAATTAAACTTATTATATTATTGGAATAAAGATATATATTATTGACCTCATGGTGCAGTTGGATAGCATAGGGGCTTGCGGAGCCTCCGGCCGGGGTTCAAATCCCCGTGAGGCCATTCTTTTCTTTTTAAAAAAAAGAAAAGCATAGGTTCACCAAAAGAAAAATAATGGCATAAATGCCATAAGGGATTCTTCTTTTTCCAGGCAACAAAGATTATACCGGTGGCCTTGTGCCAAGAAAGCAATTTGCTATGGCAAAGAAAGCTTTTTGCCTTTTGTAAAAGACTGGTACAAAAAAATATAAATAACAATAATCTTCTTATATCATGCAAAAGCTAAACTATGCAAATATACAAATCTCAAAAAGTACAGAGCTTGCATTTGTAAGGTTTTTTGTATCGCTTGCCTTAGCTGCAATAACAACAATATGGGCGATTTACCTATTTAGTTTTGGTTTATCTGAATCTGAAGTTGGTCTTATTTCCAGTATTTTCGTAATTGTTTCTGTTGGGTCATCACTTTTAGCAATTCCAATCTTAGAAAAATATAACCAAAGAAAAATAATTATAGTAAGCTTGTTAATTTCAATTGTCGGATTTGGGATCCTGTTAATAATTACAAACTTATATTTCTTTTTGGCAGTATATCTGGTATTAGTTATAAATACCATACTAAGAGTAAACGCAAGCGACATTTTGTTTAGAGACAACTCTGAAGATGGAAAATTAAACAGACAAATGTCAATAATGTTTTGTATAATCAATTTTGCATGGTTAATAGGCCCGTTAATTGCTGGATTTTTCTTGGTTGAATATGGATTGCGATCTGTATTTTTATCTGCAGCAGGATTTTATGCAATGGCATTAATATTATTCTTAATCTTAAAAATTTCCCCCTTACAAAAAGAAAGAGATGGATTAGATAAACATATTTTATTAAATCTGATATATTTTGTAAAAGACAAAACATTACAACTTCCATATCTAATTTCAATGGGCTTACAGGTTTGGTGGGGGTTTGTCTATATTTATCTGCCATTATTCATAATAAAAGCTGGATTAAGCAATGGCACAGTAAGTGTATTTATTGCAGTTTTAGTTATACCACTAATTATATTTGAATATTTTGTTGGAAAGGCATCCGAAAAATTAGGATTCAGAAAATTCTTTAAGTATGGATTTTTTTTATTAAGTCTAATTTCACTGGCTTTATTTTTCATAAACAATATTTACTTACAGCTTACTCTTGTGGTAATTGCAAGTATCGCCGCCTCATTCATCGAGCCAATAGAGGGGGCTTTCTTTTTCAAACAAGTAAAAAGACTAGATGAAGAAAAGTATTACCCTATTTTTGCAACTTCTAAAGATCTGGGCGCCGCGCTTGGAAAATTTATCCCAGCAATAGTACTTTTATTTTTACCAAACCAGTTTGCATTTTTGACAATGTTTGTTTTGATGGCGGTATTTTTTTATATAAGTTTAAAAATAAAAGAAGTAATTGTTCCATATTAAGAAAATTCAACTTCACGGGCAGTTAATAAATATTCTGAAATTTTCGCAAAGTCAGTTTGTAAAGTAGCATCATCAATTTTACTTGTCAAGTCAACATAGGTTTTAAGATCTTTGATATTCCTAAACATTCTGTCAATGGCATCATATTTTTTTTCTTTTAATAATTTCAAAAGTATTACTAAAAAGTTTTTTCCTTTTTGTAAACAAGCCTTTGGATTTGAACTAGAAAATATTAAATCAATATACTTTTTGCATATTTTTCTTTGGGTTTCAGGGTCACCGGAAATTGCAAAAATTGTTCTAACCATTTTCAAGGGATAAACTGCTTCATCTCCTTTAAAAGTACCTTTATAATAAGCAAGTAAATCTATAACTTGTTCATAGGCTTCTGCTAAAGCCGGACCGCTTGCTTTGTTTGCCATTGAAATCTCACCAAGACATTCAGCTAGCCCATTTTCACTAAACCCATATCCTGCTAAAATCCCAATTACCTTATTGGACCTATTAAGACCTCGTGTACTGTCATCCTGAATAAAAAGCCTTAATTTTTCCAAAAATCTGCGTTTATCTCTAACTTTTGCAGTAGCAAGCAAGTCCAAAAAAGGCCTTGCTTCTCTTGGACCAACCAAGTGAATTAGTTCATTTATCCTATTTCCCTGTTCTCCAACCCAAGAAATTAATTTTCTTGCACCAAAAAGTCCGCAGTCTCTAAAAAAAGGGTCTTTATGGCCTAAAACATGATCAGAAAACTCTAAAGTCTTAAATAAGCCTTTTCCCCTTGTTTTCAAATATTCCGGTGGCACTTGTAACATATATTTATTAGTTATTTACAATATATATAAATATGCTAGAAAAATATCTCGAGGGTATCTACTACAACCACCCCCTAATGAAAAAAGACATAATAAAACACAGGCAATACCAGATTGCTCTTGCAGAAAAAGGTCTCGAAGAAAGCACTTTAATTGTTTTGCCCACCGGATTAGGAAAAACAGTTATTGCATTATTTGTAATTGCTGAAACTTTACTAAAGAAAAAAGGCAAGATTCTGTTTCTTGCACCAACCAAGCCACTTGTTAACCAACATTATGAATTTTTAAGTTCTGTTTTAAAAGCAGAAATAGGCCTTATCACAGGCTCAATCTCAACAAAAAAAAGAAGCACAGAACTAAGCAATTGTGAAGTTATTTGCGCCACACCCCAAACTTTTTCAGGTTTAAGTAAAGAAGAATTAGGGGCTTTCGACCTAATTATATTTGATGAAGCCCATAAAGCTGCGGGGGCTTATGCCTATGTAGACATAGCAAAAAAAACTATCTGTAAGACATTAGGCCTAACCGCATCACCCGGAAACGAAAAAAGCAAAATAAAAGCAATAATGGACAACCTAAGGTTCACAAACATAGAACTAAAAAGAAAAACCGATGCAGACATAGCACCTTACACAAACCCAGTAAATGTACAGTGGATAAAAGTTGAGCTTCCCGAGCAATACAAACTCATCCAAAGTTCATTAGATAGTTATGCAAAAGAAGTTATCCACCATATTCAAAGATATGGATTTGCCCTAAGAAGCCAATGCACCCAAAGCGAGATTCTAATGTTACAGAGAAAAGTATCCCAGATAGAAAAAAAGGAAAGTAAAGATTACCAGGCCATGATGTATATTTCCGCATTATTGAAAACAAACCATGCTTCACTTATGCTTGAAACTCAGGGCGTACAAGCTCTTGAAGAATATTTCCATAAACTCAAAGAAGACATCACAAAATCAGCAGGAATGATGCAAAAAGATGAAAGAATCCAAAAAGCAATTTACCTAACTGAAGGCTTCAATTTAGCAGACATAAATCACCCAAAATTACAAAAGCTCATAGAAATAGTTTTATTTGAATTAAATCGAGATCCAAAACAGAAAATAATTGTTTTCAATCATTACAGAGATTCCGTAAAGCATCTTGAATCAATCTTACAAAAAAATCCCTTGCTTAGTGTTAAGAGGTTTGTAGGCCAGGCAAATAAAGAAGATGACAAAGGCTTGAACCAAAAAGAACAAAAAGAGATAATCGATGATTTCAAAGACGGAAAATACAATGTATTACTTGCTACCTCGGTTGCAGAAGAAGGTCTTGACCTTCCGGCAGTAGACACTATAGTCTTCTATGAGCCCGTACCCTCTGAGATAAGAATGATCCAAAGACGAGGAAGAACTGGGCGTTTTAAAAGTGGAAAAGTCTATATTTTAATTACTAAAGACACAAAAGATGAAATTTTTTACTGGTCATCTCTGAAAAAAGAAAAGAAAATGGAGACCACAATAGACAGGCTTTCAAAAAAAGAATCTGTGAACGACAAAATAAACGGGATTGTTAAACCTAAAGAGATAAAACAAACTACTTTACTTACAACTATAGATTCAAAAAAAAAACTTAAACCAACAATTATAATTGACCACAGAGAGAGAAATGCACAGGCATTATCCTTCTTCAACAAAGAAGAAGTAGATCTAGAATTTGAGACTCTAGACATTGGAGATTACCTAGTTGGTCAAGAAGCAGTAATAGAACGAAAGAAATCAGACGATTTCCTCAATTCAATTTTAGATAACAGGCTTTTCACCCAAGCATCAAAACTCATTGCATATGAAAAGCCAATAATTATTGTAGAAGGCATTTTGGATTATGAGAGCAGAAACATAAACAAAAACGCAGTTTTAGGAAGCATACTTTCTTTAAGCACAGACTTCAAGATTCCAATATTTTTCATAAAAACCCCAAAAGAGGTTGCAGAGTTTATCACTTTAGTTGCAAAAAGGGAACAGACAAAGAAAGAGAACGAATTGCATCTCAGGAAAGTCAAAAAAGGAGTTGAAGATCACATTCTCCAGAGAAGCATACTAGAAGGCCTTCCTTTTGTTGGACCAACCTTAGCCAAAAGGCTTTTAGAAAAGTATAAAAGTGTAAAAAGAGTATTTAATGCAAGCGAGGATTCTTTGCAGAACATAGACAAGCTAGGCGAGAAGAAGGCCAAGAAAATTTATGATATAATTAATAAGGAGTATGAAAATACAAATCAATAATAGATTTGTTTAAAAAGGGTTCCAAGTATGAAATATATGTAAAGTGGGTATTGGTGATGTAATGGTTGCTGATGTAAGCGTGGTAGGAGAAAGGGGACAAATAACAATTCCAAAGAATATAAGAGATTACACTGGAATAAGGCCTAAAGACAGCATATTAGTAAAAGTAGAAAATGGAAAAGTAATAATAGAAAAATTAGAACAAAAAAAAGATACAATAGATAAATTAAAGGAATATTATCAAAAATATTCTAAATTACACGCAGAGATTGCAAAAGATTTTGAGTCTACTTTAGGTGATACTACTTGGTAGATATAAAAAGGGGAGAAATTTATTTAGCAAGATTTGATCCCGCATTTGGTTCTGAAATGGGCAAAACTCGTCCTTGTTTAATAATTCAAAATGATGTGGGAAATACATATTCTCCAAACACAATAGTTCTGGCAATAACTAGCAAGATAACTGAAAATTTGCCTACTTGTGTTTTTGTTCCAAAAAACATTTCAGGTTTAGAAAAAGATAGTTCTATTTTATGTTCGCACATTTATACTTTTTCAATAAAAAACAGACTTATAAAAAAGTTAGGGGCAATAGAAGACAAACAGACACTATTAAAAATTGAAGAGGCCCTTAAAATTAGTCTAGATTTGGAGTAATTTACATGGGTTGTGATTTAGGAGATATCATAACTAAAAATAAGATCAAGCTAAGCGACCTTGCAAACAAAAAGCTTGGTTTTGATGCCTACAACACCATCTACCAATTCCTTTCAAGCATAAGAGACCAGTATGGAAATCCTTTACAAAATGAAAAAGGCCAGATCACAAGCCACATAGTTGGGCTATTTTACAGAATGACTAATATCCTTGAAACTGGAGTTAATCCTGTGTTTGTATTTGACGGAAAGCCATTAGATGAAAAGATCACAGTTATAAAAAAAAGAAACGAAATAAGGGACATAGCAAAAGAAAAGCACAGAGAAGCAATGGAAGCAGAGGACTATGAAAATGCAAGAAAGTTTGGAAAACAGGCCATGCGTATAACTCCAGAAATAGTTAAAGAAAGCAAAGAACTCTTAGATGCTTTTGGAATTCCTTGTATAGATGCAATCCACGATGGAGAAGCCCAGCTAGCAGTAATGAATGAAAAAGGGCTTCTGGATGGCTGTGTAAGCCAAGACTTTGATGTTCTTCTTTTTGGAGGAAAAGACCTCTATAGAAATATCACTATAAGCAACAAGAAAAAAGCAAACGGAAAGAGCTATTCTTTAACAGTAAGTCCAGAACACCTAAACCTACAAGAGAGCCTAGAAAAACAAGGCCTAACAAGAGAGAAACTTATTTGGATAGCAATCCTTATTGGAAACGATTTCAATGAAAAGGCGCCAAAAGTAGGGCCCAAGACAGCATTAAAGCTTGTATCAAAGCACAACTCTTTAGAAGACATTTATAAAGAGCTTGAATATAGCCCAAATTATGATTACAAAAAAGTATATGAAATCTTTAAAAAGCCAGATTACAAGGAAGTAAAGAAAAAAGAAATCCAAAACACAGAGCCAAATTTAGAAAAGCTTACAAGTCTGCTTGTAGAAAAATACAGTTTCAGCAAGGAAAGAATTGAAAACACTTTAGGCAAGCTGCAAAAGAAAGAAAAAGAAGAGAAAGCCCAGCCTAAACTAAGTAGGTGGTTCTAAATGCCTGCAGAAAGACCCAAGTTCAAAGCAGAATACAGAAAACTAAAAGACGGGGAATTAGGTGCAAGACAGAACAGAAAAGAATACTTAAGAGAACGAAGAAGAGAACTTGAAAGAGCAAAGCTAAAGAAAAGAAAAGAAATCACTCTAGAAAAAGCAGAAGAGTTCTTCAAGAAAAGATACGGGGTAGAATATACTGGGCAATTGGGATCCCTACTAGGCCAAAAGCATAATTTATATCCTGGTAATACGCATAAATCTGATTTGGAAACAGCAGTGGCATCAGCAATACAATCTAAAGAACGAACTCTGTTTTTGTTCCCACAAACTGGGCAGTTATTTACTTTCTATTTTATGCGTGGACTTATCGAGGAGTTAAGAAAACAAGAAGTTACAAATCTTTCTGCAAGGACAATAGTCACCCCTCAAGCAACTAATGACCCCCTAAAAGAGTATAGTGGCTTTCGCGAATTAATCAGCCAAGTCACAAAAATACACACTTCAACCACACCAAAAAAAGTATTTATAGTTGATTTAATAGATTCTGGATCAACACTAAAAAAATTAAAGAATGCATTTATTGGATATAATATAGATTTAGAAGCTTTAGAATTTGCAGAACACCAGCCACTTGGAAAACATTTTTTAGTACCCGGCGATTTTATTAACAAAGAACGGGATTTATCTTTAAGATACCAACAAAATCCAAAGACAATAAGAGAGATGCTATTTTTTATGGGCAGATTCTTTGTACATACCCACATGAATAAAAGAGAGTCGGGCAAGAACCCGGTTTAGTTAGACAAAAGAGAAGCTGTACCTAAAGGCAAAACAAATCAACACAAAGAAACAACATGAAAGACTTTGGCATTCTATAAAACATGGTTAAACTTTGTCACTTATCAGAAATAAAAAAAGAAAAAAAAGGAAAGAGAAATTAATTCTCTTACAAGTAATCTAATCCGAA
>CAZMCX010000010.1:7368-16882 GCA_964565125.1 uncultured archaeon | reverse complement strand
CTTTTTCCTTTCTTTTTAAGAAAGAAAAAGCTTAGAAATGCGGTCGCCGGGATTCGAACCCGAACGAATGGCTTGGAAGGCCATTATGCTAACCGTTACATCACAACCGCTCTGCCCTTTTTTAAAAAAAGGGTAAGTTGCCCAAAAACAGTATGTTTCGCTATGCTCAAGCATACTTATATTCTAGTAATTTATACATTTTATATCATAGAAATCTTTTTATACCTGAGCCAGTTATAATTCATTATGGCAAAAGTAAGGAAATTGGTGAAAGTAAGTCCTAATTTAAGACATTATGAACGAAGAACAACAAGGTCGATTATTCCTGAACACGGCGTAGTAGAGTTAGATAGAAGAAAACAACCATTAAATACCCCCATGGGAAGAGCACAATTATTAGAAAGAATGGCCCTAAATTACCCTGAACTACGAGAAAGAGCAAAGGAAGGGGGGGCACACGAGTTTTTAAGAGAATTTGATCAAGCATATCCTCGTTTAGTTACAAAAAATTTAGGTATTATTACTGCTATGGCAGAAAGAGACAAAACTACTGGCCTGTTAAACAAAGACGCTTTCAACAATAGGATAAGGCATTATGTTACAAATTCAGACAGGGTTTTTTCCTACTTTGTTATAGATATGAATAATTTAAAGAAAATAAACGATTCTATCTCTCACAGCTTAGGTGACAATTATTTAAGAACTATGGGCCAGATGGGTGTTGAGTTAGCAAAACTATATGATAAATCAGACATAAAATTCACAATGGCAAGAACTGGTGGAGATGAATTTGAAATTCTACTTAGTATGCCAAGACGGAAAAATCAAAGATATGAGAAAGTAGTAACCAGATTTGTAGAACATTTGACAAGGATTGCAAAAAAAATTTGGAACGAAAAGAGACACAGAGTTACTAAAGCCCTAGAAGTTGCACAAATTAATATTCCCGAAATATCCTTTGCTGTAGGGCACACTATGTCTTTAGAAAAAGGCCCAGTAACTGTTAATTCATTAGCAAGGTATAATCAATTAACTAACAATGACAAAAGAGAAATTGACAGGTATATCCTTAATTTAAGAGACAGAGCAGATACAAGAATGAAAGAAAACAAAGCAAGAATGAAAGAAGCAAGGCGTTAATATGCCCAAACCATACAAACCAGAAAGACATCTTGAAAGCATTTTAAGAAGAAAACAAACTAATTCTGTAGATCTAAGATTAAAATCTATTCTAGAAAGTGCAAGACAACAAGGAGCAAGCAAAGAACTAATGCACTCATTATTAGAATCCGCAATCAAAATTAAAAATAATAGATTTCGTGCGCCAAGAGAAAAAGGGCCACAAAGAAAGGTTTACTTAACAGAGGAAAATACACTTTAGATCTTACAAAAAGAAAAGTAAGAGAAGCCCTCGGAATTTAATATCTCTTTAATTTAATTTTTTTCAATAATTCAAATACTTCTAATCCTTTTTCTCGTTCTAAGCCGCCTTGGACTTTCATTTTTAATTTTGCAATTTTAATTATTTCTTTTGCATGCAAATTAATTTCATCAAATCCTGCTTTGTCTGCATCTTCAATTTCTGTAGAATAATATACTGTGTTAATTCCAGCCCAATGGATTGCAGATAAACACATAGGACAAGGTTCCGTAGAAGAGTATAAAACTGCATTTTTCAGTTTTTCTTTCTTTAGTTTTTTACAACACTTAGAAATAACTCTTATTTCTGCGTGCCTAGTAGGATCATGGTCTTTCAAAACCATATTATGTGCTTTAAATATCTTTCCGTCAACAAGAAGTACAGCGCCAAAAGGTCCGCCATGTTTGTTTTTTACTGCCTTCTTTGCTTCATCAATAGCCATTAACATATATTTTTTTTCGTACATGCAAAATATAAGGCGTTACAATATATAAAATTAATTATTAAATAAGTTATTAGGGATTATATGTTACAGACTTTAAGCAAAAAAGAAATAAAAGAATTAAACAAAAAAATTTCCAAATACAAAATTTCTTTTGATGTGAAAGACCGAGTCCAAAAAGCAAGAAACTTATTTTTACAAAATGGGGTACCAATGCTTTTTGAACTTGGGGGGACAATATACCCCACTCTAAAAAATACCACACTTATTTTTCCACATGTTTATGTAGACAAAGGTGCAATTCCTTTTGTTGTTAAAGGTGCTGACTTAATGCGTCCAGGGATTATATCTGTAGAGGAGTTTCCCAAAGAAAGCTCAGTTTTTATTGCGGATGCAGAGCACAAGAAAAATCTTGCTTTGGGTCTTGCAATGTATAGCTCAACAGAAATCAAGGCCATGGATAAAGGGAAAGTAATAAAGAATCTGCATTATGTTGGTGACGAGATTTGGGGCTTTTCTCCTAAAAAGTAACACTTCTTTATTAAATTATCTCTACTTTTTTATTATTAAATGGGGGTCATAGTGTAGCGGCTAGCACTTCAGGCTCCAGTCGCAATCTTTTCTTTTTCAAAAAAAGAAAAGCATAAGTTCACCAAAAGAAAAAAGGATGCCATAAATGGCATTTACAACTTTAGGTAAAGAGAGCGTGAAGACGGAGCTAATTTGTTAAATTAGCGATGATGATATTAGCAGGTAAGGCCAAGATAAGGGTTATCGAGCGGCTTCAAAAAAAGCCGGCATTTTAGTGGCATGAAGCCACTTCTCGAAGATGAGCCCAATTTTGGCGAGCGTAGCCTTTATTAAAAGGCTCGGGAGAAACCTGCGGACCAGGGTTCGAGTCCCTGTGACCCCATTTAAATTCAAGCATAGCCTTAGAAGAAAGAAAAATTAGATTCAGTTAATTTAAAAAAAATAAAAAAAATGTTAAGGATCACGGATTCAATCCGCATCCCCCATCCCCGGTGGCATATTATGCATTCCGCCTTTGGATCTTCCGCTTCCTGCAATTATATCATCAATTCTCAGAATCATTTGAGATACTTCAGATCCCAGATTTATTGCTTGAACTTTTATGTTTGTTGGTTCAATAACATTAAGCTTTTCCATATCAGCAATTGTGCTATTCAATACATCAACGCCCGAAGCAATTTCCCCCTTCTTGTGCCTGTTCTTTAATGCAACTAGCATATCTAAGGGATTCATTCCAGCAGATTCTGCTAAAGTTCTCGGGATTATTTCTAAAGCACTTGCAAAAGCATCTATTGCCAATTGTTCTCTTCCGCCAATCTCCTTCGCATAATCCCTTAATCTTATCGCTACTTCCATTTCACAGGATCCGCCGCCAGCAACATATTTGCCAGATTTTAATGCAGAAGTTACAGCACCCAAAGCATCAGCTATTGCTCTTTCTGCCTCATCTACAACATGATCTGTTCCGCCCCGAACAAATATCGTTACTGCCTTTGCATCTTTGCAGCCTTCAATAAATACCATCTCTTCACCAGATATTTTCTTTTCTTGAACTATATCTGCGTTTCCTAAATAGGTTTTATTTATTTCTTTTATTCTAGATGCAACTTTTGCGCCTGTTGCTTTTGACAATTTATCGATATCTGATTTCTTTACCCTTCTTATTGCAATAATTCCTGCTTCTGTCAAGAAATGCTGGGCCAAATCATCAATTCCTTTTTGGCAAATTACCACATTTGCACCGGATGCTTTTATTTTCTCAGTCATATCAGAAATCATTCTTTCTTCTTGCTCTAAGAATTGCTCTAATTGATCTGGGCTACTAATTTGTACTTTTGTATCTGTTTCTGGGCTTTTTATCTCCAAAGCAACATCTAAAAGAAGTATTTTTGCCAGGTTTATTTTCTTTGGCATACTATTACTTACTATTTCTTTATCTATTACTATTCCTTTTATTAATTCACTATCTTCTAAGCTTCCGCCTGATTTTTTTTCTATTTTTATATAATCATTATCATAAATTATTTTGTTATCTTCGACAACAATAATTTGTGAAATTGCATCAATTACAAGTTTTGCTAATTTCTGACAAGATTCCGCTGCCTTTCCAGTCATAGCTGTAATTGCAATATTATATAATTTCTTTTCATCTTTATAGTCAACTTTGTAAGAAATATCATTATAGTATTCTATTGCTTTTGTTGTTGCCAACCTATAACCATTAATTATACTTGAAGGATGTATTCCATTATCCAAAAGCTTTTCTGCCTCAGCAAGAAGCTCTCCAGCCACCACTACCGCAGTAGTTGTTCCGTCCCCGATCTCAGTATCTTGAGTTTTTGCAATGTCAACCATCATCTTCCCAACTGGGTGTTCTATAGATATCTCTTTCAGAATAGTTGCACCATCATTTGAGATTGTTACATCCCCCATTTCGTCAACTATCATCTTGTCCATTCCTTTTGGGCCCAAAGTAGATCTAACTGCGTTAGCTACTGCTCTCGCAACCAAGATATTAATTCTTTGAGCATCTTTTCCTCTAACTCTCTTTGCACCCTCTTCCAAGAACGCATTTTGCTGATTCTGCATTTCTGCCATTTTCTCTCCTCCAAATCATTATAAGTTATGTTTTCATAACCAAAAAATAAGATCTATCTATATATTTGATATAAAATGTTTAAAAAGGTAACACACTCTTTAGTATCTAATGGAAAAAATAGAATTACTTTTACCTGCAGGGAACTGGGATTGCCTTAAAGCAGCAGTAGAAAACGGGGCAGATGCCATATATTTCGGAGTCCAAAACTTCAATGCCCGCAGAAAAGCAAACAATTTTTCCTTGGATGAGGTAAAAAAAGTAGTTGATTATTGCCACAAAAACGGGGTTAAGGCATATTGTACCCTAAATACACTTATAAAAAACAAAGAAATGACTGAGTTCTGGGGAACTGTAAAAGAGCTTTATTTAGCTGCTGTTGATGCGATAATCATTCAGCACTTTTCATTTATTTCGATTTTAAAACAAAACTTTCCAGGCCTAGAAATACACCTTTCAACACAAGCCTCAGTTAGCAACACTTATTTTTATGATTTAGTCAAAGATGTTGATAGAGTAATTTTACCAAGAGAATTCAGCCAAAAAGAAGTCAAAAACTTCGTTGAAAAAACAAAAATACCTGCAGAAATATTTGTACAGGGTGCACTATGTTTTTCTTATAGTGGTAAATGTTTATTTTCTAGCTTTCTTGGTGGAAGATCTGGAAACAGAGGGCTTTGTGCACAGCCATGCAGAAAAAAATATTCTGGCTCACATTTATTAAGCATGAAAGAGCTTTGCTTAATTGAAAAAATCCCACAAATTATTGAAAGCGGGGTATCAAGTCTAAAAGTAGAAGGAAGATTAAGAACTCCAAAGTATGTTACCGCGGCAGCAAAAGCTTACAGACTTGCAATTGATTCGTATTATAGTGGAAAGTTTGGAGTAAATTATCTTTATTACAAAGACCTGAAATTATCTTTTAATAGAGAATTTACTGAAGGCTATTTTTCAGAAGACAAAAATTTAGTTAGTTCTGAAAAGCCAATAGCAAGAGGATTATTTTTAGGAACTATAGATGCAGACAAAATCATCAAATTAGAAGAAGATTTATCTGTAGGGGATGGTTTAGGAATCTGGTTCAAAAATAAAGTGGATGGCGCAGTACTAAAAAAAATGGATAGAGATGGAGTATCAGTAAATTTTGCAAGAGCAGGAGATACAGTAAAATTACAAATTAAAGCAACACCTGGCACAAGCATTTACAAGACATCCTCAAAAAAAGAGTTTACTCCAAAAGCAATAAGATTTGAAAAGAACGAACCAATTTTTACCCCAAAAAGGGATTACAAAAATCTTATTTTGCCTGAAATTCCTGTTGTGCGTTCAAAAAAAGATGAACAATTAGTTAAAGTATATTCTGTTGCAGATGGGGAAAAAGCACAAGATGTTGGTGTAAAGGTTTTCTATAATATTTTTGCTAAAGACTTTGACCCCAAATTTGGTGCTTTTGTACCAAGAATATTAGCAGATTTTGAAGTTGAAAGGGCAGTAAAACTAATAAATGATTTCAAAATAAAAGATATTCTTATTGGAGATTTGGGAGTTTATGCTTTATTAAAAAATTCAGATCTAAATTTGTATTTAGATTATTCTGCAAATGTATTCAATGATTATGATCTTTTATTTTTTGAAAACGCGATACCAATTATTTCTCCAGAACTTTCTTTTAAGGAATTATCTGAGTTTAGAAATAGGAATTTTGCAGTATTAACACATGGGAGGATAATTTTCATGAATACAAAATATGATCATCTTCCTAACGAACTAAAAGATGAAAAGAATTATGTATTTCCAGTTAGACGAGAGCACACTTATTATCAAATCTTAAACAGTGTAGAACTTGGGTTATTCCAAAAAGTTTTGGCTCTAAAAGAAGTTGGAATAAAGAAATTCTTTTTTGATTTAGATTCCAAAGTCCCAGAAACATTGCTACTTTATCAAGATATTCTTGCAAAGAAATCAGTAAAAGTTGAAAAGAGCAAATACACCAAAGGTCATTGGGAAGAAGGGGTGTTATAGTTTTACTTTAATATTTTCAGATGTTCATATAATTTGTCTCTTACTTTTTGACCTATTAAACCTGCAAGCTTAATTGGGTCTGCGCCCTTGAGATCTCCGATGTTTCTAACTCCTGCTGCAAACAATTTTCTTGCTCTTACTCTTCCTATTCCTGGAAGCTCTACTAAAAATAGCAGATCTTTTCTTATTCCGTACTGCAACCTCTTTTCAAACAATGAAATTTCTTTTATCAAATCTTTATATTTTTCTCTACCAGAGAGTTCTGCCAACTCCTTTGTTGCATAAGCAATCCACTTCATTGATTCTATCTTTTGATGCAAGATCCCGGGCTGCATATCATATCTATCCAAAAGCTCTTGATCCGAAACTTCACTTATCCAGTCATAAAATATTTTTACAAGCAAGAATTTGTTTGGCATATCATACTCTTCAAAAATTGCGTACGGGTCTGCTAAAAAATAAGAACTTTTTTCATTTAATTCTATACCTATATCTCTCATTGTTTTTGAAACTGTAGGATATGGCTTTAATTCCACTGTATTAACTAAACAATAAAGCTGCGCAAACTCGTTATTATGCTTGCCCAAGAACTCAAAATAATTAATTATATTATACGCTGAAAACGGATCAATATAAAGTTCTGAAACTCTTTTCCCAATTTCTGTTGCTTCTATTTTTGAAGTTATTTTTATGAAACTATAAGACAATAGTTCGTCTAAAACAGAGCGGACTCTTTCATAAAGCAAAGACTCATTTTTAAATTGCAAATAATACAATGTTTTCTTAAAAAAATTAAGCATACTTTCATCATCATAAACTATTCCATTTGCAATTAATGACAATAATAAAGTTCTCAAAACACTTAAGTTCCCTATTTGAGAAAGGACTTCTTCTGGTTCCGCAAAAATATATTCTTCAAACAATTTATCTTTTTCGTATTCATTTTTTCCAAGAATTATTGCCTCTCCTTTTTCATCATATCCTACTCTCCCCGCTCTTCCAGCCATTTGGTGATATTCCCTTATTGGTATTTTTTGCATTCCGTTAATACCATGTCTAAAAAGAGTATGAATGATCACTCTAAATGCTGGCAGATTAATTCCTGCGGCCAAAGTTGGAGTGGCAGAAATTATTTTTATTTTTCCAGTTCTAAAATCAGCCTCTATTTTTTCTCTTAACTCTGCCCTCAATCCGGCATGGTGGAATGCAACACCATGTTGCATCAAATCAATAATTTCTTTATCAAAAGAAGTTAGATTTTCGGAATCAAAATCATATTCATTTATTTTTTCATTTAATGTTGTTGTTTTTATTTGGTTTGCTAAAGACTGTGCATTTTTTCGGGTATTTGTGAATATCAAAGCCTGCTTATTTTTTTTCAAAGTGTCTTTTATCAAGTTATGTAACTCTTTTGCACTGTCAAAATTTATTTCTTCTATTTCTTTTTCAAAATAAAGTTTATTTTCTACCAATACCCCTTTTCTCAAAGCCACGGGCCTATATTCCGAATATACTGCCTCAGCATTTAGCCATTCTGCCAACTGTTTGTAATTTGGAATTGTAGCACTCAATCCAAGAATTTGCAGGTCTTTCACCATTATGCTAAGTTGTATTACAGAAACTTCTATTGTTGGCCCCCTATCAGAATCTAACATATGCAATTCATCAATAACCAAAAGCCCAACAGAATAAAGCCAAAAAGATTTGTGCCTAATTAAAGAGTCTAATTTTTCATAGGTAGTAAAAATAATGTTGTAATTTTCCAAATACTTTGAACTTGAATCTAAATCTCCAATAGATATCGCACATTTTATTCCAAATTCTTTTTCATATTTTTTCTTGAAATTAGAATAATGCTCACTTGCTAACGCTTTTAATGGGCAGGTGTAAATTACCTTTCTTTTTTTGTTAAGAATAATGCCAAGAGATGCAATTTCGGCAATTAAAGTTTTCCCAGAAGAAGTTGGACTAGAAACTACAATATTTTTTTCTAATAATGGAATTGCTTTATTTTGAACTTCATTAAAATCAGCAATGTTATTAAGCTCTTTAACTTTGTTTAAAAGCTCAGTCTTTGTTAACACTTACCCACCTATTTATAACTTTGTAGCCAAGGATTAGATTATCAATACCTTGCAAAACTTCAGAAAACAGAGTTATTTTCTTTTCTGAAATTCCTTTTTTTATTTCTATTGCCTGTAGAATTTGTTCTCCAAAACCTTTGTCTCTATAAACTACCGAATTTTCAACAGTATCAATTACAGTTTCTCTATATGTTTGGTTTGTCATAAAAGCATGTAATATCTTTTTTAACTTTGGATCTGCCATCAAATCCATCGGAATTTTTAATTTTTTTATTTCTTCTCGATAATCTTTATCAGTAAGAGATTTCATTTTATGTTTCCAATATAAAGAATCAAAAAATCTCTTTCTCTTTGTTTTTTTAAGGTAGTTATCTGCATCATATTTTATCTTGCCCCATTCCTTAAGTTTGATCATTGTTTCTGCCCTTCTTGCAGATAAATTTACAAGTTCTTCTTTAACTTTTTGCTTACTTGGATATGTAACTCTTAATTGAGGGGTATACTTGGTTTTTACAAGACCCCCTTTTCTAAAATAGAAAACTAGAGCATTCTTCTCTTTAGATTTTATTTTTTTCACTTCATTCTCATATGCTTTTTCAAATTGCGCAAAGGAGGTATATAAGTTCCCCATGATGTAAAAATAACAGCTATAAGATATAAAAAGCAATCTTTAATATCTGTAAGCAAGCGCACGCCACAGCTAACATATAGAATATAAAGCGTTTGTGATAAAAACAATATTATGGTTCCAAGTTTGGATTTATTGCCTCAAAGCAAAAATACCAAACAGGCAAAAAGCCAATTTGCCAGGGCAAATTGCTTTAGGCCCAGAAACATTTTGCTTAACTGCAAAATGCATTCTTGGAACACAAAAAATTAGGAAGTAATTTTTATGGTTCCTAGAATAAAACAAAGATACG
>CAZMCX010000010.1:0-7268 GCA_964565125.1 uncultured archaeon | reverse complement strand
AACACAAAAAATTAGGAAGTAATTTTTATGGTTCCTAGAATAAAACAAAGATACGAAGATTTTAAGGTTCAAGAAATTTCTAATGGAAAAAAAGCGGGGATAAAAGAATTTTCTATAAGTCTTGAAGATTATGGGCAAAAAATCGAGAAAGAGTTAGATGAATTACAAGGAGAACGTAAAGAGCAACTAAAATGTGTTATGCAAAAAAGAATTACAGAAATGCAATTTGCACTAAAATCAATTTCTAATAAACAAGGCTTTAGCATTAAAAGATTGGGGTTTGCCGGAACAAAAGACAAAAGAGCAGTAACTTCCCAATTTATCACCATATTTGACCCAGACCTAGATAGATTAAAACAATTCAAAGATAGAAATATACTTTTACATTCTTTTGAATGGTCCGACAAGAAACTTGAATTAGGAGACTTAGACAAAAATTATTTTGAAATTATAATTAGAGGAATAGATGAAAAAAAAGATTTGAAAAAAATAACATTACAAATAAAAAAAGACATTACAAAAGGAATTCCAAATTCTTTTGGAGAACAAAGATTCGGTTCAATAAGAAGTTCAAACCACCTTATTGGAAAATTATTTTTTGAAGGCAAAACAAAAGAAGCAGTTGAATTATTTTTAACTGGAATTTCAGGAAATGAGCCGGAAAATACAATTAAAGCAAGAGAGTTAGCAAAACAAGGAAACTTCAAAGACGCAATAAGAATTTTTCCAAAAGAAAACAAGTATGAAAAAGCAATTCTAAACGCTCTAATAAAAAATCCAAATGATTACAATAATGCCTGGAACCAAATCCCAAAAACTCTTGCATATCTTTTTGTACACGCATATCAATCTTATTTATTTAATCTATATTTAGAAAAAAGAGTTCAAGAATTCAAAAATCCTTTAGAGCCACAAAAAGGCGATATTTTAGATTCTGAAGGTTTTGTTTTAGGGCCTTTATATGGCCACAGCACAGAATTTGCAAAAGACAAAATAGAAGATTTAGAAAAAAGCATTTTAGATCAAGAGCAGTTTTCCCTACCCACATTTAAAATAGCAAATTTCCCTATGATGTCTGTAGAAGGGACAAGAAGAAAGATTAAACTTGAAGTAGAAGATTTCAAAGTTTTAGAAATTTCCACAGACGAATTCAATGAAAACTGCCAGGCCCTAAAGATCTCTTTCATTCTAGACAAAGGAAATTATGCAACCACAGTTACCGAAGAAATTATTAAAAAATTACAATAGGCTTATAATTACAAAAAAAACTAATTATATTATGCCGGAACCAAGACGAAGACACAAAATCGTTGTAGAAGAATTTGAATTCAATAGACGAAAGCACAGAGTAGAACAATTTGCACCCATTAGTAGACCAAGCAAAGACGACCTTGCCCTTTTACATCTTAACGCAATACGAATTTTTAAAGAAAGGCCTATTCTTCTTGGACTTGCAGCAAAAGAGCTTGGGGTTTGGTGTAACTTCTTTGGAAGACCATATTTAGCTGCCATGGCTCCAGAAAAAAGAAACGGATATATTCGTACTTTAGCTCGTGCTGTTCATCAAGATCCAAAACCATTTTTTTCTGCATTTTTTAGAGGAGATAGAAAAACTACTTTAGAACAAATAGAAAAATTGGCAGATGTTATAGCAATGGCGCCAACTGAATTTTTGGCAGGATTAGGGCAAGATTATAAAAAATTCCCTCGTGCATTAGATCGAAACCAGTATGATTTTTATGAAATGCTAAAAACAAAATTAGAAAAAAATGGATACACAAATGCCTTACTTTTATACCAACTTACAGGAGTAAATCCAAATAGAGATGGCCAAGTAGCACCTGGACAAATAAAAAAAATTGAATAAAATAATTAAGGCCCACCTAAAAAGACAAAATATTTAATTATACTCTTTCTGTATTATAGTATGAATTTAAAGGGAACTTTTGTAAATAACAAAACAATAATCTCGGAAAATGACTCCAAATCTTGGCTTATCAGCAAGTATTACGGAGAAAAGACAGGGAATTCATTCTTTTTAGATATTTATGAAACTCTTTATTTCTTAGAACGCGGGACTCTTAAACTATCAAAAAAAGAAACTTTTGAAAGCATTATAAAAAAATCAAAAAAAGAGATCCTAGACAATTTTGCAGTATTCAAAAATTTGCGATCTTTAGGCTATGTTGTAAAAACCGGCTTAAAATTCGGTTTTGATTTCAGAGTTTATCCGAAAGGAAAAAGTCCAGACAAAAGCCACTCAAAATATGTTGTGTGGGCAGTAAAAGAAAAACAAAAAATAAATACAACTGAATTAACAAAAGCAGTAAGAATGTCTCTGGGCCTAAAAACAACTTTGTTACTTGCTATTGTGGGCGACGATCTAGAAGTTGTATTCCAAGAAATCTCAAGAAAAGAACTATAAACCAATAATAAAAACAAAGGTTTAAATATTTTTATGTAACTATTTATTTATAAGTGATTATTATGCCTGCGATAACTCTATCTATTCCACAAGAAGTAAAAGACCAGATGGACACTTTTTCAGAGATAAACTGGTCCGGATTTGTAAAAAAAGCAATAATAGAAAAAACCAAAGAACTTGCTTGGAAAGAAGAAATGCTCAAAAAGATCAAAGAAGAGAGCCAATTAGAAAAAGACTCTATTGAATTAGGACGAAAATTAAACAAAGGTGTTGCTAATAAGTTAAAAAAGGATGGGCTAATATGAAACTCATTGCAGATGCTAATATCCTTTTCTCTATTGCAAAAAAAGATTCTGTGACTAATAAACTTATCAAAGAAAAAGATTTAGAATTAATTGCCCCAGATTATGCTTTAAAAGAGCTAAATAAATATTCTTCTCTCATAGAGGAAAAATTTAACATTAATTTTAAAAATTATATTACCCAGCTAAAAGAAAAAGTAAAATTTTTGCCAATTTCAGAATATAAAGATAGTTTAAAGGAAGCAAAGAACATAATTAATGATGAAAAAGACATAATATATTTTGCAATGGCTTTAGAGTTTAATCTCCCCATATGGTCAAATGATTCTGAATTCAAAAATCAAAAACAGATCTTAGTTTTTAATACGAAAGAATTAATTCTACTTTTATAAAAATTCTTTTTTTATTTCTTCAAAATCTTTTCCCAATATTTTTTTTACTTTGCCTGCAACTTTTGATTTCTCAGAGAAAAAGTATGAAATAAGTACATTCACATTATGTGTTTTTCTATTATTAGACGACTTTTCAAAATCTACAATTATCGGTTTTCCATTTTTTAGAACCATAATATTGGTTCCTTTTCCCACAAGCTGGCCATGATCCAACCCAAGTTCATCTAGTTTTTTTCCTTGTGCAAATAATATCCCCAAGAAATCAATAAATTCTGTTTTATCAAATTTATCCAAATAATTTATCAGGGGAATAGCATCAAAATATTCATAAACAATAAACCTGCCTTTTATATTAGAGTCTACAAACTTAGGACCCATCTTTGCTTTGTTTGCAAGTTTCATATACTTAGTTTCTTTTTCCACCATTTCTGATCTTGTGCTTCTTTTCTTTTCTAGTTTGATTGTAAAAAGGGGGGTGGGTGCAAAATGGGATCCTGTTTCATTTGTTTTGGTTTGTTTTGACTTAATCTTTTGCTTTTCTTTTGTCTGACCAGAACAGGATTTGCCCTCTATCTGCTTTTTAGGTTTTACAACAATAATCCAAGCACTTCTGCCTTCGTTCAGAAGCTTTACAAACTCCAAGCCTTTTTTCTGCAGGTATTTTTGCAAATAAGAATTAAATTTGAATTCCTGTTCAAACATTTCTTCGTGGAACTTTTTATTCATAATATCACTTGAAATAATTTTTTATATCTTTTTGTGAACACAAAAAAACCCCTTTATTTTTTCATATTTTTTTCTACAAAAGTAAATACGAAGTCAAATTCCAAATAATTATTTGTAAGGGCAGATATTTCTGATTTCCAAATTTTTTCTAAATTTGTAATCCTCTTCAAAAACGCACCCACTGAAAATTTTATTTTATAGAATTCTAACTTCTTATTTACTAAATTATAATCTACTTTTATACCTTGATGAAGCAAGAAATACAAATCAAATAAATCTCTTGCAGAAGATCTCGTAAATATCGCACTTATCTTTTCTGCAACAATTTCTACTCTGTTCATAACCCTCAGGTTATAAGGTAAAATATCAAAATATGGCGGAATTATAACTACTATTTCGGGGTCTAATCTTATTAGCTCCCGATTATTAAAATCAAAAGTAATATAGCCCGCACTTATTTCAGTTTTATTGTATAAAGGACCATAATATTTTAATCTAACATTAGATGACACATTTCCTTTACTTCTTTCCCAAGATACATTACCAAAACCATAAGACCCCAAAAAAGATACTAAAGAATCAATATTTGGCTCCGCCACATTATTAAGAGTAAAATCTAAATCCTCGGAATACCTTGGTAAGCCAAAAGCTTTCTGCAAAGCAGTTCCGCCTTTAAAAATTCCTTCAAAGCCAGACTGAGATAAATAAGACAAAATTAAATATTGAACATAATCTTTTTCTTTTTGTGCTAAATGGAAGCCAGGGGGGCCAAGTCTATTTAATTCATCTCTTGTTAACATATTTTATCAACCTCAAAAATCTCCTTCTTGATTCTTCACTATTAAGATAGGTTCTTACCTGTTTTAATTCAACACAGGAAATAGCCTCTTTTAAAACTATTTCTGGGCAAGATCGTGGATAATTCACTGCATCCGCAAAAGCTTTTTCTTTAGATGCCAATAACAAATTATCTTTTTTACAAAAGCTATTAAATTCTTTTTGTTTTATTTTATATTTTTTTATCTGCACCCCAAAAACACTTATACTCCTGCTGTTTTTAGTAACTGCTAGTTGAACTTTTTTAGGTATTTGGGTAGTCAATCCGTGTAAATACAATGCAGAATGAAATGAAATATAACAAGGCATAAATAACTCACAGGCAACTGCCTCTGGCATTGCATCAGGAAACGCCCACCACCCTTTTTTTATAGAGATTAATTCATTTTTTTCTTTAAGCCTATGCAAAACTTGCCTTGCATATTCTTTCTTACCAAGCAATACAGCAAATTCTTTAGTTCTAAATGCCGCCATACCCGAAGATTTTATTTTCCCAATTATTTCATTCATTTACATCACTTTGTTATCAAAATTAGTAACATAGTGTATAAAAAGGTATCTTTTTTAAACTTAGTTTCCCAAAAAAAGGGAAAAGGTTGTTAAATGTCACTTGCAAACTTCCTGAAAATAATTTTTTATATCTTTTTCAACAACTTCGAATTCAGGGAAGTTCCCAAAAATAAGATTATTTAATTCTAATTTGTAATTCGCTTTATGATTACCAATACTTTTAAAGAATTTGTCTAAATTAAATGACTCTTTACAGTAAGACAGTTTTTTATTTATTTGAGAAACATTACAAGTTATTTGTTTTTTTATTAAAAACCACAAATCATATAGGTCCCTTGCCTTATTTCTCGTCATTATTGCTCTTATTTTTTCTGCAAAAACTTCTTCTAAAGCACAGCCTGTAATAATCGATACGGGCAAATTATAATATGCAAAAAAAACATCATAATTCTTTGCGGGCAATAATATTTTCTCTCTTTTACTAATATCCGCATACACAAAACATTTGCTTCGTGGATTTCCGTCATATAATGGACCTTCGATTCCAACTCTGAAGGAGTATGAATCTTTTTTGTTTGAAACTACCAAATAATCTGATTTTACACCATAATATTTCAAAAACGACACAATTTGCTTTGGTAAATCTAGTTCCACATCGCCCATTGTTGTGAAGTCAAGATCTTCAGAGAACCGATTCAAACCATGAAAAAACCACAAGTATGTTCCACCTTTAAAAATCAGGTTTTTATTCTTCAAAGCTTGCAAAATTAGGGTTTGAAAATAGTGTTTTTCCTGCTGCCACAATTTCAATCCACTTATTTTTGCTACTTCTTCTAGCTCTTTTTTACTTATCAAGATAATCACCTAATTTTAGCACTCTTTTTGCACGATATCCGCCAATTGATTTATATATTTTTAAATAAGACTTTAATTTTTTTAGGTTTAGTTTTTGCTTTATATCCCCAAAATAAGCTTTTGAGAAACCAAAAAAATAAACTAAATCCAAAAACGCTTTTTCTGGATCTGCAATAAAAAAATATGACTCGCCTGCTTTTTCCATAGTATATCCGAACAGCAACTTTGAATTTATGACATAATATTTATACTGCGTTTTGTATCTTACTTGTCTAGTAGATACTACTTCATAAGTTTGAGGAATCTGTTCAATAAGGCCATAATAATACAAAGCAGAATTAAGAGAAATATATGATGGCTGTACTATATTTGTTGCAATAACTTTGTCATCATTTACAAAACATAACAGCCCGTCTTTTATTTTATATGCCAAACCCCGTTTTATTAACCTATTAAAATAAACTCCAGACACATTCGTAGATTTTCCTAGAAGGGTTGCTAAATCTTTTATAGAAAATACTTTTTGTTTTGAATTAATTGCTTTTTCTTTTATATCATATAAATTCTGCCTAGACATATTATATCAACCACATAACAGATTTGTTATATGGTAACTATAATACAAAAGAATATAAACCCTTCTTTTCTACTGCATCCTTTTTGTAGCATTTTGTTATCAAAATTAGTAACATAGTGTATAAAAAGGTATCTTTTTTAAACTTAGTTTCCCAAAAAAAGGGAAAAGGTTGTTAAATGTTTATGATGGGCTTTGAGTTACAAAAATCTCTGCCTGGGATCCATTTAAGCCACCAGTTACGGTAATTGTACCCTGAACTATTTTTCCTAGTGGAGGATAAACTTTAGACTCTACTGAGTTTATTGGAATAGTCCTCAAACATCCGCCATCTTTATATGCACCATACAATCGGATTATATCTGATTCTGAACCATCAAACAACGATATTGTGCCGTAAGCTTCTTGGCTACAAGAAAAGTGACTTTGTTTCTGCATAGTTATTGCAGAGCCTTTCTTTCCAGTACCAAGCCCACAAGCAATAGGCATGACTGTATGTCCGCCCCCCAAAGTCGCAATATTTTGTTCTTCACAATATACAACATAGTAAACTGCAAAGTAATCGTCCATATTTTCGGTGTCAGCTATTTGTGCTTCCCATTGGAATCCAGGTCCACTTGTATCATACACAGCAAGAGATTTTCCTG
>CAZMCX010000009.1:2200-16956 GCA_964565125.1 uncultured archaeon | reverse complement strand
ATAAAGAAATTTCCCGCAGGAAATTCGCTTTGTCCAAGGAAAAATTACTTCTTCCTCTTTATTATCTTTATTTTTGTTGGAGTTAAAATCACTTGCTCTTCGGAAATTCTTGCAATATCTCCGTCAATTTCAGTAACAAATCTCTTTAACTTAGCCATTTGCTCTTTTAATCTTACTGGGCTTCTCTTAACTAAGTCCCCCACATTCAACAAAATTATGTTTCCGTCCTTTAGTTCCTTAGCAACAGACTTTAAATCAGTATCTGCCTTTAAACTCATTGGCTTAACATATGCGTCAGCATCATCGTACATTTCTTCTTCGGAAACATCCAAATTGTTTAGGAAGTCTTCAATGTCAACTTCTTTTGACTTTGATTTTTTTAACATTTTTTCTATAAATGCCATTTATACCCCTCCAAATAAGTATTATTCTTTTTAGCCTAATAAAACATAGCTGTTAATATTTATAAATATATTCCTTCCAGCCTTTTTCAAAAAAAGGCAAGAAAACATGAGTTCGCGGGGATTCGGACCCCGGACACCTGGCTTAAAAGGCCAGTGCTCTACCAAGCTGAGCTACGAACCCTATTTCCAAAAGAAATCAATAATATCTTTTTCCTCATAAATATTTATAAACTCTTTGCAAAGAAAACCAACATTTTCAAAGGTTGGATGAATTTGCTATAATGTATTTTTGTATTGCCTCTTTTGTAACAACTCCTGTTGTTCCAACATAATACCCTCCACCCCAAAGATGTTTTCCCCATAGTTCTTTTTTTAGTTCAGGATATTTCTTGAATATCAACCTTGCCGAAATTCCTTTTAATTTCTTTACCATTTCCATTGGAGAACTTTGGGGATGCGAAGAAACAAACAAATGAATATGGTCTTCCATAATCTTTAATTCTAAAATCTTCCAGTCGCTACCTTCGCACACAGCTTTGAATATTAATTCTAAGTCCTCTTTGAATTTGTTGAGTATTTTTTTCCTATACTTCGGACAAAATACAATATGATAATTAATATTGTAGATTGTTGAATTTCCTTTCTCAATGTCTGGCTTTTTAATTACAAATTGTTCTACCATATATACCACTTAATAATAATATATATAAAGATGCATTTAGATACCTATATTACTATAATATTCTTATGCAAAGAACAGTCAAAATCAGATTAGACAACAATAAGGCATTAATTAAGACAATTCAAACTTACTCCGAAATTTACAAATATATTTTAGGAGTCGGATTGAAAAGCAAAACATTCAATAAAGTCGAATTGCATAAATTAACTTACTATAAAATAAGAAAAAAATATCCTGATTTTCCTTCTGCTTTAATTCAAACAGTCAGAGATGTTTCTGCCGAAACTTTGAAAAGAACAAAATTAAAAAAGAATATAAAAACAAAACAATATACTTCTGTGAGATTGGACAAAAGAAATTTGAGTATAAAGTTCGAAGACAATTTGATTTCTATTTCTTCCGGTTCTGGCCGTCTAAAAATTAACTTCAAAGATAATCCTCAATCATTAAAATATAAAGAATGGAAACCGATTGCAGGGGCTCTTTTATATAAAAATAGCAATCTCTATTTGAATGTAGTGGTAGAAAAAGAAAATCCGAAAGTAATAGAGTTTACAGAAAATGAAATATTGGGGATAGATAGAGGAGTCAACAACATCTTAGTTTGTTCTAATAATCAGTTTTTTAACAGCAAGCATCTCAAGAAGGTCAAAGGGCAATACCAATACCTTAAATCTGTATTGCAAAGCAAAGGCAGTCCTTCATCCAGAAGACATCTGAAAAAACTATCTGGAAAGGAAAAACGGTTTGTCTTAGATACAAATCATTGTTTGGGTAAAACATTAGCAAATAGTGATTTCAAAGTATTTGTCCTTGAAAACTTGAAAAGAATGACCAATAAGAAGTTGGGTAAAAAATTCAACAAGAAAATAGGTAATTGGTCATTCAAGCAATTTGAGATGTTTCTAAAATACAAATGTGAAGCATTAGGAAAGATAGTTTTGAATGTGAATCCAAAATATACAAGCCAAATGTGTTCTGTTTGCAATCATCAAGAAAAAACAAATAGAAAAGGAGCTGTATTCAAATGTCAGAAATGCGGATTTGAATTGCATTCAGACTTAAATGCTTCACGAAATATCGCTAATCTTGGTAAATCTGAGATTAGTAGGCTGTATGTCAATCAGCCAATCGTAGCATCCGATGAGACTAAGAAAGTAGTTAAGGATAGTTACAAGCCTACCATTGAAATGGTAGGTAATTGACAAAGGTATACATGAATGAAAAGCAATATAAAACAGTTTTCCCAAATTGTATATATGAATGATTTAACTCCTGCAATGAAGCAGTTTGTAAAAGTAAAGAGAGAATATCCAACATCATTACTTCTTTTTAGGATGGGCGATTTCTATGAAACTTTTTTTGACGATGCAAAGGTTGCATCCAAAGTTTTGAACATCACTTTGACAAAAAGGGGAACGCAAGGGGTTCCGTTAGCAGGAATACCATACCATGCCTTGGATAACTACCTAGCAAAACTAATTAAAGCCGGATACACCGTAACTATAGTAGAACAAATGGAAGATCCTAAACTTGCCAAAGGCCGACTAGTAAAAAGAGATGTTTTACGAACAATAACCCCTGGGACTGTGTTAAACGGAGATTTTTTAGATTCAAAAACAAATAACTACATTGTAAGTTTGTGTTTATCAGAAAAAATTGGATTAACAATATCTGACATTTCCACAGGAGAATTCAAAGTTACAGAATTAAATGATTTAGAGGAATTAATACACGAATTAATAAAAATACAGCCCGCAGAGATAATTTTACCAGATAATACAAGTGACAATACAATTAATAGAATCAAAAAAGTTACAAATTCTGCAATAAGCCCATTTTCATTTGTGTTTTTTAATAAAGATTTTGGATTAGAAGAACTAAAAAACCATTTTAATGTTTTATCTTTGGATGGATTTGAAATCAGTAACAAAGATTTAATTATTGCGTCAGCGGGGGCATTACTATATTATTTTAGAATAACACAAAAAAGCAAAATCAACCATATAAAAACAATAAAAAAGTACAGCATACACGAATTTATGTACCTAGATTCACAAACAGTGCAAAATTTAGAATTAATAGAAAATAATTTTGATAGAACTCGAAAGCACACTCTACTTGGGGTTTTAGACAACACAAATACATCTATGGGCGCAAGGATGTTAAAACGAGAAATACTAAAGCCGTTATTAAACAAGCACAAAATTGATACAAGGCTAAACAAAATTGAAACAATAATAAATTCGCAATTGTTTTATGACCTTGCGGACATATTAAAACAAATTCCGGATATCGAAAGAATTCTTTCAAAAATAGCCATGAATACTGCGAATGCAAGAGATTTAATTGGTTTAAAAAATGCAATATTTGTTTTACCACAATTAAAATCATTTTGTGAAAAAATTGAAAATTTTGATTTTGAATTAAATCAAGATATATTGGATATTGGAAAACTTATCGATACAAGCATAGTCAATGAGCCACCCATGTTATTAAGGGACGGTGGAATTATAAAAAGGGGATTTAATCAAATAATAGATGAATTAAAAGACATAAAGGAAAACATAAGTGACAAAATCCTTGCAATTGAAAAAAGTGAGCGTGAAAAAACAAGCATAAAAGGTTTGAAAGTAAAATACAATAAAGTGTTTGGATATTTTATAGAAGTTCCAAAATTAAATGAAAAAGTTCCAGAAAATTATATTAGAAAACAAACATTAGTAAATGCAGAAAGGTATATTACAGAAGAACTAAAATTATTAGAAGATACATATTTAAGTTCAGAAGAAAAGGCCAAGACCTTGGAATATGATTTGTTCCAAAAGATTGTTGAGGAAATTAATTTAAAAATTGTCGAATTGTATAATATTGCAAAGGGGATTGAGGAAATTGATTTTTTTAATTCGATGGCGATAACTGCAATAAAAAATAATTACTTAAAGCCAACAATTTCAGAAAATTACAATTTAGAAATAATTAATGGGCGGCACCCAGTAATAGAAAAAATAGAAGAAAATGACTTCATAAAAAATAATTTATTTCTTGACAAAAGCGAGCAAAATATTATGATTCTCACAGGCCCAAATATGGCTGGAAAGTCAACATATCTTAGGCAAAATGCCCTAATAATTCTAATGGCGCAAATGGGTTCTTTTGTACCTGCTGAAAAAGCAAATATTGGGTTAGTAGACCGGATTTTTACAAGAATTGGTGCACGAGATAATTTGGCAATGGGACAAAGTACATTCATGGTTGAAATGAATGAAGTTGCAAATATTTTAAATAATGCAACCGAAAGAAGTTTTGTTATTTTAGATGAAGTTGGAAGGGGAACATCGACTTTTGATGGCTTAAGCATTGCCTGGTCCGTAGTTGAGTACATTTTTGAAAAGATAAAAGCAAAAACTTTATTTGCAACACACTATTATCAGATTACGGAATTAGAGGAAAAATTTGCAGGCATAAAAAATTACCACATTTCCGTAAAAGAGCACAACGGGGAAATAATATTTTTAAGAAAAATTCTACGCGGAAGTGTAGATAAAAGTTATGGAATTGAGGTTGCAAAGCTTGCAGGAATTCCAAAACAAGTAATTGAAAGGGCAAAAGTAATTGAGTCACAAATGGAATTAAATATTAATAAAAAAGAAACACCTGAAGAAATTACCATAAAGAAATTAACTGGACAAAAAACTCTTTTCTAATAACTAGAAAAGATTTTAGGTCCTGAAACAATTTTGTTTTACACAAAATTGCTTTCTTGACAAAAAACTCTTTTCTAATAGCAAAATTTATATACTTGTTTTGCATATATATTTTGCTAAATGAAATATGGTTGGTTAATCTGGGTTATAGTTGCACTTTTACTTTTCCTTGCCGGCTGTATTGATGAAAAAGAAAAAACAAATTTAATTTCTTTATGTAACAACAAAACAAATATATCCTACGACGATACTCCGGACTGTTTAACTGCAACAAAATGCCATACTGAATATAATTCTAATTTCGGATTGTCAATAAAGTCCGAAACATTACAAAAACTAGAATTAGCAAAATCAATTTATGAAAAATCGATTGTTGATTCGTGGGTTGGAATAAGTAATTTACTAGAAACTACAAAAAAGATAAACTCTAATTGTGAAGATCCGACATCAAAAGATTTTATTACTGAGTTACAATATTTGTATTCTTATTCAAAATTGAGCTCTAAAGACTTAGCAAATTTAGGGTATAGACAAACTGTATTGTTAGGCACAATAAAAAATACTTTAGAAAACAATGACATAAATCTAATGGCAGATACAGAAATCTATAGACTTTATACAGACATTACTGATAATTGGAATACTATCATGAGTGACTTTGTAATAGTTAGCAAGGAATTTGATTTACAACAAACAAAATACAACTATTGGGCGTCATTTAATAAGAACTATTTGTATGCGCAGGGCAAAGTTTCGGGCCAGGCGGTTAATAGCTATAAAAACATAATAAAATACGGGTTATTACAAGAAAAGTTGTTTGGCTCTACAGAAGATTATTTGCCAGAAAACACGTTATTATCTATATTTGCTGACGCCATTTATGATTGTGTTTTTGGTTCTGACAACATAAGTTATGACGATTTGCGTTCTGTGTTTGAACAATATTTTAATTTGAGTGATTTTGTAAAAGAGTATTCAAGTTTATTTGGATATAAGGGGTCTTTAATAAATAATTTAACTGCCGGCATTTCCAATTTAGACAACGAAATAAGTTCTCTAGAAAAAGTTTTGAAAACTAAAAAAATTAATTTAGAAAAAGAACTTGATGAATTAAAGGAACTAAAAGAAGATGACGATATTGGGGTTTATCTACTTTCATATTTCAAAATAGATACTACAAAAATAGATTATTCTGAAAAGATTCAGAATTTAAAACTTGAATTGCAGAACTTGGATCAATCACTTGGAAAGAGGTATTACTCAATAAATAAAATTGAGAATGATATAAAAAACATAAAAAGTTATAAAAACAAACAAACAGAAAACAACAACCTAATTTCTTTTTTATGCAGTTCTGAACTAAATTCTATAATCGCAGAAAATAAAGAAAATCCTGCTTTAAATTATTATTTTAACAAGTTTAAAAATTCTAAAGATATTACTAACTGTTATTACTTTTTAAAAAGCTTGGAAAATATTGGCAAAACGAATTGTGATTTTGAACTCAAAAAGCTGATTGGTGAACTTGGCTTAGAATATAACTTTGACCCTAAATTTTCTTGCGAAGAGTTACAAAATCTAAAAACCAATATTTTTTTATATTTAGATAACACGACCTTTGGTGAATTAAAAAGTAATATTACAGAAACAAGTGAAAAACTCAGCATAATTAATTACAAAAGTCCAATTTGTACAAAACCGGAATCTTACGATTTACTTGAATTCCGGAAACAAATCAAGGGAAATATGGAAATTGCAGAAAGCATTACTGATTTCGGCCTAAAAGAAATAACTAAAAAAATAAATTATTGGAATACAAAAAGTGCAGAAATTTTGGCAGAGTCTTTATCTTGCCATTTAGTAAATAAAGCAAAATTATCACATAGCAGCCTAATATTTGACGTTGGTTTTAGTTATGATAACAAAATAGCCGCAAAAATAAAAACAAATTACAAAATTGTTGGATTATCTGGGCAATGTTTAGACAATTATACCTGCAAAGACAATTATTGCGATTTGATCTTTAATTGTTTAAAAAAATTAACTAGTTTAACAATAGAATTTGAAGATTATAAACAAGAAAAACAAGAAACTAATTATTCTGCGGGCCTAGAAATATCACAAAAGTTTTGTTTTAAGAATGATAATTCAAGCCCTGTTTTTGACAAAATATATTCTGCAGACAAAATTAACATTTATTCAGACTATGGCAAAGATATTAAGTATTATTTAACAGATAACAAAATCAGTTTATGGAACCAAACTTTCAAAAAGGACGAATGTATTTTTATAAAATACTATTTTTACAATGCAATAAAACAGAGTTTATTACTAGAAAGTACAAACAAGATTTCTGAAAATGTTACGAGATACAAATATATTCTGGAACTAGAAAATACAATCCCAATAACCCAAAACAACTTAGCAATTAACTTGAATTTTTATTATGATACAACTACACAAAGCCCATCCATTTTTGACTCTTCCGGAAAAGAATATAAAATAATAAAAACGGTTGATGGCTTCGTTTTTTATGCAAATCTAGGGGCATTATCTAAAGAGCGGTATTCTGTTTTATTTTATGCAAAAGATGAACAAAAGAAATTTATTTTCGAACTTACTAACATAAAAACAACCATTTCAGATTTGATTGATTCAGGGAGCAATACAGTAAAAAACATGGCGAGCAATCTTTTAAAACAAATTTCAGATTTAGAAACTATTGACCCAAAAAACAACAAACTTGCCTTTGACGAATTAACAAGTCTAAATAAATCAGCATCAGAACTTATAATAAAAAATAATCGATTTTTAATTTGGGCGGAAGAAAAAGAATTAAGCATCAAAAAACTACAAAATCAAAAAAGCTTTTTAGAACAATTAAAAAACAATTCAGGGAATATAACTAAAAATGGATTAATAAAAGAATTTTCGCAGACTGAAATTACAGTTGATTTGGCAAAATTAAATGAACAGATCGGGGTACTAGGACAGTTACAGGAAGATTCGGATATTCCAAAACTAGAAAATGTGCGTGATAAGTACACAAAAAATTTAGAATCGCTAATTGAAGATTACCAAAAAACATATATTGATTTACAAAACAAAGCAAAAGCATTAGATTTAAGTTTTTATGAAAATCAGGATGTTTTTGATTCTGCAAAAGAAAGTTTATATTTTGAAGATTATAATACTTTATTCAATACAATAACAGAAATAGAGGCGGTGTTGACACAGAATAAAACTATTGTCAACACAAAGGTTTCTGAATTTAGCGAAAATATTTTAACAAGATTCACAAAGGTAACCGATATAAAAAATAATTTGGATCCAGTTTGGAATAAGTATAATTTTTTACTTGGCTTATTTAATTCTACAAATTTTGATCTCGCAAAAAAATATGAAAAAATTCCAATTACATTATCGGATTTAAAAAATAATAAATCGATTTTAGACTCAGTATCAAAAGATATTGTGGCATTGAATTTTATGGAGGGGGAATTCAAAAAAGATTACCAAAAAGATCAATTTAAAGCAATAAATAGTTTTGATTCTAAAAAATTAGATAAAACCATTTTTAATTATCAACTTGCAAGTAAAAATATTGATGACATCGAAACAAATTTGGATAATTTGGCAACAAAAAACATCGCCATTGCGGAAGCAGGGAATGGGGACAAAAGTTTGCTTTATGATGCAAAAACAAATTTGGAAAATAGAGATTATTTTAATGCAATAATAAATGCAAAAAAAGCAATGGCGGGAGCAGTAACTACAACTTCAAAAACAGCGATATATGGTTTATGTATAGTAATATTTTGTGGGATTGGGTACGCCTTATATACCTTAACATTCAAAAAAAGAGGAAAGAAAAAGATTACTTATTATACTGTTCCAAAGTGATTAATTTAGTTCGATTTTTGCTTTCATTTTTTTTAGTTGTTTAGGAATTGTGGACAATATTGGGCAATAATTGTTTTTACAATAACCCTTAAAACTGTCTTTTCCCAGAAACCAATACAATTTTTTGAAAAACTTGTCATGCTTTGTTTCCAAATACATCTTAAGCTTATTACAAAATACAGTACTTGGCTTATCCGGTGTTTTTTCTGCGGGCGGTGTAGTTGTTGTTTGAGTATTAGTTGGTGTTAAGGGCTGTGTCGGAGCTGGTTCCTGCTGTACGGGTGGCTGAGGTATAGTTGTCTCTACAGGTGTTGGCTGTGCCACTGCTGGTGCACTGCTTTTATAGTATTTGTAATGGTCCATTACTTTTAACACATAATTATTATTATATGGGCCAACATACAATCCGTCTAATTGATCAACATCTTGCCACCCATACCTATAAGCAGATGCAACTTTATTTAGGTTGCCAGAATAATGATCCGACAAGGCTTTAAGGAACCAGCAGCCTCTACTAAGGTTCTGAGTTGGGTCAAAGGCATTATCCATGTATGGGGCCTTTGCAGGATCTGCTTCTGCTGGCATATCATATTTCCAATTCTTAGGGCTGGGGTAAGGCGTTCCAGCAATTCCTGGGCCCGTAAGCTGCATTAAGCCTTTACCATAATAACTTCCACACCATTGCGGGTTTCCGGATTCATAAGCTTGTTTCTCTTCTTCATTTACACAAAGTGGGTTAAAGTCTGATTCTTTTTTAACAATCGCCGCAACAAAATAGGGATCTAAACCCCAGGTATCTGCACAGATCTGATTTATAGGAATCCAATAGTCACATATTGGCTCCTTCCAGACTGGCTTTGGGCATAAGTCATAAGAAAATGACAAAGAAACCAGTGCAATTAAAAATAGTCCAAAAATAAGTTTATAATTCATTTAAAAAATAGGCAAAATTAGTATATATATGTTTCTTTTTTAACAAACTCAAGGGCCTTTATGGCCCCCCTTTTCTTTCTTTTGGGAGCCCGTAGCTTTGCTTTCTTTTTTGAAAAGAAAGAAAAGCTTGGAGTGCGAATGCCGGGACTTGAACCCGGGTCACGGCCTTGGCAAGGCCGCAGTCTACCACTGACCTACAATCGCTCGGGCCTTTTATAAAAAGGTTTCCTGATCTATAAAAATATATTATATCTTACTACTAAGGGGTTTATTTAAAAAAATATCTTTTAATCAGGGCTAATAAAATGACTACGGCCCCTAGAACAACAGCAAAGATAACTATGTTCAGATAATCTTCGCTTTCTTCAGGGGTTTGTTTATTATTATCACCTGCGTCTTGTTTATTATCTGTATTGACCCCAGGAGTTATATTTACTGACTTAATTGAATTTGCTATTTTTTCGCTAACAACCTTGAAATTACCATCTATTTTCTCCCCTGGAAGATATAAAATATATGGCACATATGCAATTCCATTTATGTCGGGGGCCTTAAGATCAAGGCAATAATTTCTATACAAATTTCCAATTATCTCTTTTTGTTCCAAAGAAGAAAAAAACGCAATTGGCAAAACTAAAAAATTGGAATCTATACAAAATTTGAATTCTTCCCCAGATTTTAATTTTTGAGGATATTCAAGGTTATATTTTTCTATGATCCCTTTTGTTGAAATAAGAGAAATATTTAAATCAAGGGCATTGGGCTTGTTAAGCATAAAGCCATCCAAAGAAACATTTGCAAGAATAGTATCGTGCATTTCATCATAATCTGAAAATGTTGCGCTTTTTATGTGGGTTACATCCAAATAATATACTTGATTATATGTTGGGTCTACACCAATCCATTTATAATTAGAATCATAAACTTCGAGCCAGGCATGTGAGCCCCAACTTTTTCCGTCGAAAACATAACCTACTACAAGGCGAGTTTCATAACCTTTTGATTTTAGAATTGCGGATTCAAGAATCGAAAAATCAACACAAACGCCCTTCTTTTGAGTAAGAGTATCAACAGAGTTGTCTACATCGTAATACAAATCACTAAGTTTTGAATAATCGTATTCTAGATTTTTATTTATCCAGTCTGTAACATTAATTAAAAAAATTATTATGTCTTTATCATAAAGATTATTAGCAAGTTTTTGGATTTCGGGGGAAATTATTACATAGTTACTATCAGAATAATCTAAATATTTAGTATCTGTTGGCTGTGGACTTTTTATTATATATTCAATTGGCAATTTTATATCTTGATTTACATTCTTTAACTTGTAGGTTATCCAACCATTGCCATATTTGTCAAACTCCGAAGTAGGAGTAATGCTTTGAGAACCGACAATAATGTTTTCTTTTGCAGTTTCAAACACTATTGGACGCAAAAACTTTAGATCCATCCAATCTTTATTATCAAGGTCTTGACCCAAGGAAAGCACATAGTCCATGTTATATTTCACAGTTATTTCACTATAATTATAGGGATAATAAGCGCAGATAAGGGGGGTTAAAAGCAAAAAGAGCAAAAAGTAACTGTTCTTCATTAATAAAAGACAGAACCAAACAATATATTCTTTTCCTTCTTAATAGGTATATATGGTAGATATTAAAGAAATGTTTAAATCGGAGATAAAGAAAAACAGCGTTTTCAAAAATAAGAACATTGTTTCTCCGCATTACATCCCAGACATACTGCCATTTAGAGATGACCAAATAAAAGAAATCATATCAAATTTGGCACCAGCATTACAAGGAAAAAAAATAAATAACTTATTTTTGTATGGAAAAACCGGAACTGGAAAAACCAGCACAATAAAAGTAGTTTTGTCAAAAATGGAAGAGTTAGCCAAAGAAAGAACTGACTGCAAAAGTATTGTTACGACATACATTAATTGTAGAAACCACAATACAAAATATAGAATTATTTTAAAGCACATAAACGATTTATATAAACATGACTATGTTGGTTACTCTTCTTCTTTTGTTTATGACAAACTGGCAGAATATGTGAAAAAAAATAAAATTGGTTTGATAATTGTTTTAGACGAAATTGATTTAATTAAAGATGTGGATGATGCAGTATATGCCTTGACCAGAGCCAATGATGAACTAACAGATGGTTCAATAAGCATTGTTGGAATATCAAACAATGTGATGTTCAAACAAAAATTAGATCCTAGGACAAAAAGTAGTTTATGTGAAAAAGAGTTAGTGTTTCCGCCATATAATGCACACGAATTAACAAAGATATTACAAGGCAGGGTCGAAGAAGGATTCAATAAAGACTGCGTGGATGACTCTGCGATTGGATTAGCTTCGGCATATGCTGCACAGGAATCAGGGGATGCAAGAACAGCGATTTTACTTTTATTAAGGGCTGGAGAAATTGCTGACGAAAATAAAGAAATAAAAATTACCGAGACAGATGTTAGAAACGCAAAAAAGACGGTTGAAAAAGACATTTTATTAAATATGGTAAGCACTCTACCCGAACAATTACAATATGTTTTATTTGCGATAACCAGATTAACAAAATCAAAAAATCAAACCACTTTGGGACCAAACAACGAAGGTATATTACATTCTGGAGAAGTATATAATGAATATTACAGAATAGCAAAAATACAAGGTAAAAGTCCGGTTTCTTTGAAGTGGTTCAAACAATATTTAGAGGAACTAGAGCTATACGGCATGATTGCAACAACGATATCCGGAAAGGGGGTACGAGGTACAACAACTCTAATAAAATTAGGTGTTGATGCCAAAATTTTAACTGGGATCTTAGAACCAAAAATCGGTATTTAATTCTTTTTCTCAAGAAAGCTTTTTGAAAACAAAAAGAAACTTTTGCCCTTGCAAAAGCTTTCTTTAGTAAGAAGTAACTTTTCAAAAGAAAAGTTCTTCAGACTCTGAAATCATTTTCCTTTACGAAAATTATTTCTTCTTTTTTTGCCTTTTTAAATTAAGCAATTCCCTTTTTATTTTTCTTTCAAGGTCTTCGTTTATTTGTTTTGATTGTAAAATTTCAAGTTCTATTTTATATTTAGAATATAATTCTTGAAATAAACTTTCTGACATTTTTTCAGATAAGTATTTTTTAGTTATCAAATTTATTTTTTCTTTTAGTTCTTGCTCAGTAGTTAATTCAGAAAGTTGGGCTACCCTTATTTTTGATTCTATTTCAAAAATAGCTTGATCCAAAATTTCTTTTTTATTTTTGAATGTTTCTTCAGTTATACTTCTTTTGAAAAATAGCATTTCAAGCTGTTTTAGTTCTTCTTCTTTTTCGTCTTTTTGGGCATAATATTTTGAAACCTTTGTTCTTTCAAGAAATCTTTTTAGCTTGTTAAAAAACACAAAAAAAGCCCCAAATAAAACTGAAATTACTAAAAAAATTATTGCAAAGATAAAAAGCAAATAAATAGAAGTAAATAAAAAGATGGCTATAGAAACAATTAATAAAACTATAAAAATAAATAAAAAAATAAATAATGATTTCCGTACCATAAAATTACCTTTACCCGTAAACTTTTATACTATCCTTTATTATAAAATATCCATACAGGTCACTTTCAAAGTCAGAAGTATTTGATGTGTATTGTATTGTAATATATTGATTATCAAAAGGATAAGAATAAAATAAATATTTTTTATTGTTTTTTATTGAACAAAACTGGTAGGTATTTTCTATTTGCAAGTATGTAACCGCATCAAAGCCAAATTCACTTGCAGTATCTTTAATCAAGTCCGTAATTTTTGTATATTTTAAGGCTTGTATCGAAATTTTACTATTGCCTTTAGAAAATGTTAATGGATTTGCTAATGTTAAAGAATACCCTTCCGGTTCAGAAAGATAAAGATTTCCAAGGTTATATTGTGTGCCAGACAGATTTGCTGTTGAAGTCTTAATGCCTTGTAAACAGTCGCCTTCAGAAAAAGCATACTTTTTTTCTTCGGTTTTTGTGTCTTTTATGTCTGGAAGTTTTAGGCCTTCGCCAATATTTTTATTTGTATCTTGTGGTTTTACTTCAGCACCAGAACTAACAAGATAAACTACTAAAACTGCAATGAGGGCAATCAAAATTATTATTAAGATTATTAGTCGTTTATTCATGCTCTCACCCTTTTACTAATTATAAATCCTACTGCAAATAACAGCAACAAAATAACTGGGAATGAGATTGCCGGAGTCTTAAATACTTTAGTTGAACTTATAACAGTAAATGCAAATTCCTCTTCAATTCCCTGTATTGATAGATTTATTTTATATGGTTCTGGCATTGCCTTGGCAAGTTTTGTACCATCAATTAAATAATAAACTATCTTTGTATCCCCAGAATCTAGAGTAAAGGAATTAAAGTCTTTTGTTTCTTTATTTGTGTAAGGCCCATATAATCCAACAATTTCATTGTTGTCATACCATAACCCAGAATCAAATTCCGCTGGTGTAAAAGAATAGCTTGTAAGCCCATTATTTGTAATTATTATTTCCAGCTCTTTGATTTCATCTTGTTTCATAGTTTGGAATTTCTTAACATCTAAAAATAAACCCAAACCAATAGCAGGAACTATTTCTATTTTATTAGAATTATAACTACAATAATATTCCACAAGGTCTGAATCTAGGCCCTTATAACAGACAACCAAATTTAAGTCATATATTCCAAAATCAACTAATTTTCCCTTAATTTTAAAGTCCCACGAGGTAGATATGTTTTCCCCTTTGGTCTTATTATCACTTACAATAGCCACATCATCGAGATACCAAACATAGGAATAATCATAACTTACATTAATGTCTGCTTGAAGTTCCATTACCTTTTTTCTTTCTATTTTCTTTGGGGGTCCAACTGCGGGGCCCATTTTAATTAGTGCATTCAGATTACAATAATTTTTCTTACCATTATCAATCCAATCAGTAGCAACTGGTTTTATTAATTTTATTTTTGGTGTGTTTTCGATAAATGCAATAGTATTAATATTAGACCAGAAAATATTGTTATAATACAAATATGTAACTAAAAATTTCTGTTTAGGAGATTTGCCAGATGGTGTAAATAAGCCTTTATTTGAA
>CAZMCX010000009.1:0-2100 GCA_964565125.1 uncultured archaeon | reverse complement strand
TAAAAATTTCTGTTTAGGAGATTTGCCAGATGGTGTAAATAAGCCTTTATTTGAATAACTTAATTCCTCCTGCAAAGGCCCAAAAAAGAATCCTGATTTGCTATCTAGTTTTTTAAGCACTAGTTCTTTAATCAAAAAGTATGATAAAAATTGTTCTTCATTAGAATCTTTTTGAGAAGTATAATAATTATCCATTAACGCTAACTCTTGAGCCATAATTTTTTCTTTGGTTCCTTTTGAAAAACTATATGCCTGGTACAAAGAAGGAATATTTTGTGTGGAAGACTTTGCTCTAAGTGTTTTTATTAGTGCATTCAAATCCACTGGCTCAATGCCCAATTTATCCGCAATCTGGGAAAAGGTCATTTTTGAATGTCCTTGCTGTTCGCCTAATAATACTGCCTTGTTCGCGGGGCTATATACAATATCAAAAATTGCTTTTAGCAGAGACTTTGTGTTATGCATTTCGCCTTCGGACAAAAGCAGGTTCAAAATAACTCCATTATAACCAATATCAGAAACAAGATCTAAAGTATAATCAAAATCAAATTTTGTCCCTTTACTACAAACATAAAGATCGCCTAAAGGTGTTTTTATTGCTGCTTTTGGAAATTTTAAAGTTATTTTTGGTGGTGGGTTGGACCAAATCAGTTTATAACTTCTAGAATATAGCACTTGATTCTTGTCATTTTTTATTGCAAGTATAAAATTTACATCTTTGTTTTCAGAATTCACGCCAGGATACAATGCATTTTTTATACCTACATCATTCATCTTAAGAGAGTAACTTTTACCTTCTACCCCCTTTTCTGTTTTTATTTCAGTAAAATTACTATTATCCAAAGTGTACAAAAAACTTACTTCATAGTTGTTATTATTAAAATCAACATTACTAACTTTTACATATAACGGTAAGTCAAAATTTTCGATCTCAAGAGTATTATTAAGAGCAACTCCGTTTTTTATCAGAATTGGTTCTTTTACAACAATATAAGCATCTACTGCTTTACTGCCCAGGCCATAAAATATTGTTCCACTTGCCTTATATTTTCCAGGATATGTTGCTTTAAAGTCCAATAAATAGTGATATGGATTATATGAAAAATAGTTATTACTATCGTAGGCATAAGTTCCGGTTGGTTTGTAAGGCATATCTAAAGAGGTAAAATTGTTTGGAGCCACATTCCAATACCACTGCATCTTGTTGTAAACATTTCCACTTATTATTGTAGGATATAAATTTATTAGTTCTCCAAAATTTATTATTTTTGAAGAATAACTTACATCCAACTTTTGAGATTTACTATCATTCATTTTAGAGGTAAATTCAAAACAAATATTTATATCCTCATTTGAAGAACAGTTATAACTTTGTGCACCAATTTCAAAATCAAAATTGTAGGTATATTCTTTTCCTTCAATAGTAAACTTTTGTGGCACAGAAAAGGCAATACAACTTAACAAAACAACAAATAATATGAATAATATTTTTTTAGTCATAATAATCACCACGGTTTAGGTCCTGGTCCCGGTGAACCTGGAGCCCCTTGTTTTTTAAAGTCTTCTGGAAGCTCTTGCGGTATTTCGAAATCCTTTGGGTTTATACCCCCAAACTTATTTTCAGATTTTTCAACAATATAGCCATAGGCATTATCTGAATAAATTCCTGCACCAATTAATGCATCGTAATCAATATCTGAGATTGATGTTACAATAGTTGAAAATGCAGGTGGTGGCAAAATATTAAATAATAAATATGAATTTATTGCTTTTAGGCCCATACTTAGGCCCATACTTAGGCCCTTATATGCTAGAGGATATTTTACAGTAAATTTTACTTTCAAAATAAGATCTTTCTCTAGCTTAAGGGGGGGCGTGTTAGGGGCAAAAGAGTATTCTTCGTATTTAAATCCAAATGCATCAGTAAATATAATATCATTCTTATCGATATCACAAGAGTTCTCGTTGATACAGTTTACACTTGTTTTTTCTGGCGTACTTATGCTTTTAATTGTTATATTTGCGTAAATATCATACTTTGGGCTAACATCTTCCATGTTTGGGGCATATTCGGCTATTAAATCAGAAATTGACATATTG
>CAZMCX010000008.1:0-17888 GCA_964565125.1 uncultured archaeon | reverse complement strand
AGTAAATAATATAAAGCAAACTTGTTTGCATTTGCTGTTGCAAATTATCTACAAGCTTATCGTGGGTTCTACCACTTTCTGCTTGCAGAAAGTGGGGCAAGGGAGTTGAACCCTCTTGGGTCGCTCTGCAGGCGACTACATAACCGTTCTGTCAACCCCACACCACCGGTTTCTTTTGTAAAAGAAACCAGAGGTTTCGCAAAGAAAACACATCTTTCTTACAGAAAGATTGCTTCGCTCTTGAATATAATTCTTAAAATCAGGTTATATAAATTAATGCCTTAAGGTTTAAAAGTCTACCTTTAAAAATAGAGTACTCTTAGGAAAGAGTTAAAAATAAAAAGAAAGAAAAAAGGAGGGAGGAGAAACTCCTTTACTCTTGAACTTCTGGAACACTAGGTTTTCTTAGTGCAAAGTAAAGAATTATTAAAACTACTATTATTGCACCAATTATTATGCTGATTGTTCCGCCAACACCTAAGTTGAACAAGCCTGTTTTGAAGAACCCTGTTTCTTTTGTGTAAACAACATCATAAGTGTTTTCAACACCATTTGCCTTTACAACTATACTTCCAGTAGTGTCTTCATCAGATTCTATTTTGTATTTTACTTTAACATTTTTTTCTGCATTTGCACTTATATTGAAAATTGCTTCACCAACAACTTTAGAATCGTTAAGCAAGAATTTAATGCTTGCTCCTTTTATTTCAAAAGCATTAGGATTTTTCGCCTTCAAGGTTAGTTCTGAGTCGCTATTGTTTACAAAAGCAATTGCTTCAGGCAAACCAGTTATTTCTAAAGCCAATGTGTTAGATGCATCTTGAGATATTGTAAAGTAAATTGGATATTCAGCACTTGATACTTCTGAGCCAATTACCAATGTTGCTTTTACAGTTTTTGCATCACTAGTTATCAAGTATTGTAAATCAATACTTTTCTTTTGTTTTGGGCCCAAGGTAACATTTTGTGGTTTTGATGTTACATCATTAGTAGGTTTCAAACTTACCTTCAAAGTAGTTGCAAAATCATATGGATTATCAAGTAATACTGGCAGGGTTCCCCAATCACCAGAAACTGCATTTACTTTGTTTTGGTAACCTGTTACAAATGATGCTATATCCTGTTCACTATTGCTTGTGTAATTAATAACTGTTTGTTTATTAACACTGCCAGAAACTATGAATACATAGTTTTTAGATCCTATAGTTTTTGGTGTAATATTTACATAAACTGTTTTAGTCATGCCTGCATCTATTGTTAATGCATTCTGAGACAATGCAAAGCTGTCTGAGTTCTGTGGGTCAACAGCTAAAGCCAACACATATTGGGTAGTTGAACTATTTTTTATTGTAATTGTTTGTGTACCTTTTAATCCAACAGGAACATCTATTGAATCTGCACTAACAGTTAAGCTATCGCTTAGAACATTTACAATTAATTTTTTTTCAAAGCTGGTGTAAGGTGTTGTTGCTCTTACTGTTATGTTCTTTACTCCTGCTTTAGTATAGCTTGAAGTCATTACATAAAATTGTCCTGTGTAATTGTGATTTTTTTCAACAATTATTGTGTCACTAGGGAATACAACGCTGACACTTTGATCGTCTGCATAACCTGAAAAGCTGACAGGCAAATCATTGTCTGTAGTATTTGAGAAATCAAATGAAAATGTTGCTTTGTCATTAGCTTTTACATTTTGTGCACTAGGGCTTACGTAGAAATTAGAGTAATATGAATTACAGTTTTCTACATTAACTTCTAAAGTTTTTTCAAAGTGTTTTGGATTTTTGTATAATTTATTTTCGTATATGTCTTCTTTTATTGTTAATTCATATTGTCCTATTGAAACTGTTTTGTTGAAATTAACTTTTACTTTAACTTCTTCATCTTCAGGTATTTCTATAATATCTGATTTTACAGTAGGCCACAACTCTTCAGATTTTACTTTTGGTTCAATGTAATAAGTATCGTTACCTTCATTTGAAAATATCAAATATGTTGAATAAGGCAATTCTGAATTGTAGCAAAGTACATCATCTTCCAATCTTACATCTAAATAGTCATCATATTCATCAACGTGAACTTCAACATCTATTGTATCTTCTGCTAAAGTGTAAGTCCCACCAAATTTTGTGTAGTAAGGCATTATTTTGAATGGCAGATAATATCCATCAGATGGTGTGTGTTTGTCAACATCTATTTTGAATTTCATTGTTTTTGTTGTATTTGCCTCTACAATAGTTTTGTCTGATGTTTCATTAGTTGTGAAGTAATCTTCATCGTCTTCATCAGGTTCAAATTGTATAATTACTGTAGCAGGATAATCTCCTGTGTTTTCAATTTCAAATTTTATATCAACAGTTTTCCCACTATCAACATAGTATATGTCTTTTACAACACTCACACTAATGTCTGGTATTCCACCTAGTGCATTTCCTATTGCTATAAGCACGTCTGGATCTATTGGTGGTGAATAACAATAATATTCATCACAAAGTGCAGATACTGGTGCCATGCTAAATATCAATGCTAATAATGCAAATATTCCTGCGAATAATTTATAATTCATGTTTTCTCCTCCTTTAATAAAATCATTTTTTTACAATATATTTTCCTAATCTACCAATAAACATGGTAAAAAGAACAACAGCACAAATAAATAGGCAAATATCTAAAATAATAAATAAAGTGTTTGAATTTTTTGTGTCTGCTAAACTAAACAAAGCAGTTATATTGTTAGAATTGTATGCAATTGGCATTTTGTCTTTTTCTAAATCAATTGCTATTGTTTCTTTTTTTGTACCATAATTCAAAGTATAATATAATGTTCCGCTTAATGGTTTATCATATTCTATTATAATAGATATTTCTTTTGTGCTGCCTGCAGATAAAGAAATTATTTCTTTTTCTAGATTCACTTCTATGCCTTCAGGAACTTCTATTGCTTTTAATATGCTAGGATATGTTTTCTTTGTTAAGTTTGTTAATTTTACTACTGCTTTTATTGTTTGTGTTAATCCACTAGGATAACTAATCTCTACTTTGTAATTTATATCTTGAGTTTCTCTTTTAAGATTTACTTTCAAAGGATATATTTCTGATCCTTGTTTTATCTTTAAAGTGTGTTCTCCTTCCTTTGAATTCAAAACATCAATACCAATTTTAAAAAGATATTTTGTATTTGGCTGTGCACTTATTGGTTTTGTAACCAGCTCAAAACTAATCCCTTTATCGCTTGATATTTGTGGCGATAATATTTCATAATTATTTCCGGAAGTATAAAAACAAAAAATAGTAGCAGAACTCTCATTAACATCTGCATTAGGACAAGCAATTGATGCAAACCCAAGGGGTAGTAAACAGACAATAAACAATAATATAAATAAGGTTATCTTTTTACTCATAAGATAAATTCCTACCAAAATGTTTATAAACCCTCCTTCTTTAACTCAGATAATTAGACATAATCTTGGCTTAAGCTATCAAAAGGTATTTCTTTAGGATTAGCATTAGTAGTATACCCAATATAAGGAAGACAAATTGAAAGATAGAGTCTTTTATTTTAGTTGTTTTGTGTAATTCAGGTATTAAATCGCAGGTTGCTAGATAAACAAAACCTCCTGCTACAATAGACATTAAATATGGTATTGCATTTAAGAGGTGACTTGCAAAAACATAAGCAAGTAATGCTCCTAATAATGCGCATAAAGCACTTAGAAAGTTATAAAATATTGCTTTGGTTTTTGATAATCCTGAATGTATTAAAATAGCAAAATCTCCTATTTCTTGAGGTATTTCATGTATTGCTATGGCTATTGTTGTTGTTATTCCAATACTTATATTAGTAAGAAAAGCAACACATATACTTATTCCATCTATAAAGTTGTGAATTGCATCTCCAAACAGGTTTAAATATGCTATATTGTGAAGTTTACAGTTTTTTTCATGACAATTCTCCAATGTAAAAACTTTTCAACAACAAAAGAAATTATGAATCCCAATAGGAAAAACAAAAAAGGAAAATACAAATCTAAAGTTTCTATTGATTCTGGCAATAAATGTATAAAAGCACTTCCTAAAAGAGAACCTGCTGCAAAACTCACTAATAAATGTGTTATTTTTTGCAATAATTTGTCCTTTAATCCAAATAAGATTAGACCTATTACTGAAATCAAGCAGACTAATACAATACTAATTAAAATGTACAATAATGCCATCTACATCACTTATCACATTAGACATACAGTGTAGAATATTTTATGTCTATCGACACAAATATTTTACAAAGTGTCATAAGATCTTTGGAATACAAAGCCTTAATGACACAAATTTTATATGTTGCGAGGATATAACCAAATAGAAAAACATGTTAGCTATATATATATTTATATATGATTATAGTATATTATGGGTTTTATAAAGGAATTTAAAGAGTTTGCTGTAAAAGGAAATGCAGTTGATTTGGCAATAGGTATTGTAATAGGTGCTGCTTTTGGCAAGGTTATCAGTTCTTTGGTAAATGATGTTATAATGCCACCAATTGGTTTGCTTTTAGGTGGTGCTGACTTTTCGCAGTTATTTATTAATTTGTCAACAAAAACATATGCTACTTTAGCAGAAGCACAAATAGCAGGCGCACCAATAATAAAGTATGGCGCTTTTGTCAACACAATTATAGATTTTATAATAATTGCTCTGGCAATTTTTGTTGCAATAAAATTTATGAACAGACTAACAAAGAAAGCAGAGGAGAATACATTAAAATTAAAACAAACTGCAGAAAAAGTTAAAGAAAATCTTAAAAAAGAATTCCCTTTGAAAATAAATTTAAAAAACCAACCCAGTAAAAAAGATTAAAAAAATAAATACTTACATATAAAGATATGCTGTTTAAGGTGGAAAAATGAAATTTGAAGATATACAATTTAGTGAAAAAATAAAAAAAGCTATAAAAGAAATGAAATATGATGTGCCTACTGAGGTGCAAGAAAAAACTATTCCTTTGGTTATTGAAGGAAATAATATTATTTGCAAAAGTTTTACTGGTTCAGGAAAAACTGCAGCATTTGGAATTGGTGTTTCAGAAAGACTTTTGCAAGGCAAAATAAATGGTGTTTTGATTGTTGGGCCAACACGTGAATTAGTTGTGCAAGTAAGAGAAGAATTACACAAAATAAATAGATACACAGGTTTGAAAGTACAGGTTGTTTATGGTGGCCACGGGATTATGCAGGAAGTCCAATTAATAAAAAAAGGAGTAGATATTTTATGTGCAACTCCAGGAAGATTATTAGATCATATAAGAAATAATGTTATAAAACGCGACATGTTCGATACTGTTATTTTAGATGAAGCCGATAGAATATTGGATATGGGTTTTATTGATGATTTGAACAAAATAATGGATTTCTTTAGACCAAAAAACACATTACTATTTTCTGCAACTTTAGAAACAGGAATAACAAAATTGATTCATAAATACATTCCAAATTATAAAGAAGTAATGATTCATACTGAGCTTGTAGGGAAAGATATATTTGAAAATAAAATAGAAGTCAAAAGGCAGGATAAATTTTTATATTTATTGGATGTTGTTAAGAAAGCTCAAGGCAAAAGAGTTTTAGTTTTTGTTTCAACTAAAAGGGAAGCAGATAATTTAGAACGTAAATTAAGTAAATCAGGGTTTTTAGTAGCAAGTATTCATGGTGATAAATCTCAAAAATTCAGAGAATTAGCACTTAGAGATTTTAAACAAGGAAGAGTAAGTGTTTTGGTAGCAACAGATGTTGCTGCAAGAGGTTTACAAATAGATAATATCGAATTTGTTGTAAATTATGATGTTGCAAGAGATAAAGATACTCATAAGCACAGAATAGGAAGAACAGGAAGAATGGGTGCAAAAGGTTATGCAATAACTTTCATGACAGATGATGATGTTTACAAAAGCCAAAGAAGAGAAGGCAAAAGGCCTGTTAGAAGTCAACATAGCATAGATAACAAAAATACTGATGTTTGGGCCTTAGCCAATAAACCTAGACATTTTGGCCACAATAGAAATGATAGATTAGAACATAATGATTATAATAGAGATAATAAATTTAAACAAGATAATTTTAGACCTGGCTTAGATAATTTAGAAAAACCTAAAAGAGAATTTGATTCTAATAAACCAAAAAGAAGTTTTGAAGATAGACCAAGAAGAGATTTTGGAGATAGACCTAAATTTGGTAGGGATAGATCAAGAAAAAGTTTTGGTGACAAACCAAGATTTGGTGGGGATCATTTTGATAGACCGAGACATAGTTTTGATAGAAATAAAACTAGATTCGATAGAGACAAACCAAGATCCTTTGAAAATAGAACATATCAAAACGATAAAAGAGAAGATAGAAAACCAAAATTTGTACCTAAAAGTTTTAGACGTGATAGAGATTATTTAGCAGGAAGACCAGAATATACAAATAGTTTTAAAAAAGAAAGATCTGATAGACCAGACAGGGAATTTAAAGAAAAAAAAAAGAAATTTGGCCAAATAAAAAAAGGAAGAAATCCTAAATTTCAGGGCAGATTCCCAAGAAAAAGTTTTTAATTCTTTTACCTTCTCTTTTTCTTATTTAATTTTTCAACTTTTTGTTTTCCATTAATTGATTTTGTTAGTAATATTATTGCTTCAACAAATAATACAATGACAATTATTAATGCAATTATTGATGATGAATCATAATACGCCAAAGCAGCAATTATTGAACTTAATAAAACACCAACAAAAACACCAAAGCTAACAAAGTTCAATCCCAAAAAGATTAATGCTAACAATACAAGTATGTTAACTGCCCCAATTAAAATTAATTTATATCTTTCTTGTGACTTTCTAGTTATATCATATGCCTCATTGCAGGTATTAACTTTTTTTTGTATTTCGTTTTGCTTAGCAACATATGCTGGGTCATCATAATTATTATCTTTTGGTGTTATACTTGGGGTGCTGTATTTGTCCCAGCAATTATTATTATCTACAGGAAAAAATACATGTGCTGCATAAAATACAATTGCAGTAAAAAAACCAGCAATCAAAACCATAAAAATATAATTCATAAATCTTTCCATAAAATCACAAAAATAATAATACCCTTTAGTTTATAAAGTAATTTGTGTGTATGAGCTACATAACCAGAGTCAGGATTTATATATCTTTCTGAATGTATTAGATATAGCCTTAAATTAGGCTATTAAAACAAAAACGGAGTGAAAAAACATGGAAGGAACTGTAAAATTCTACAATTTTAAAAAAAGATTTGGTTTTATTGCTGGAGAAGATGGCAAAGATTATTTTGTTCACCAGACTGGTGTTGAACCAAGAACTATTTTGAAAGAAGGAACTAAAGTTAGTTTCGAAATAGAATCTGATGAGAAAGGCCCAAAAGCAACAAAAGTAAAAGAAATGTAAAACTTTCTACTTTTTTCAGGCATAAAAAGCTAAGCAATTAGCTTTTTTTTCTTTTTATTATTTATTTACTAATTTTAACGCTATTTATCTTTTTTGAAAATCCAAATGCCAGCCATTTTCTTTTTAGAATGTGTTTGAATAGCTTTTGTCAATTTAACATAACTAACAATATTTTTATTAATATTTGATGGGTGCGATAATTCTAAAGTATTTTTATCTAATTTAAATATTATTGCAATGTGCCCCAATTTTCCTGGTTTGTTTGTTGAGGTAGGAAAATCATAGCATACAGCAATATCTGCTTTGTGAAAATGTTTTTTTAATATTTCTTTTAATTTTGTAGTATCTTTGGTATAAACCAGTTTCATTTTAAAAGGAATTCCGTTCTTCTTAAAAAAATTATTTATGCTGTATTTTTCTTCGTTTATTGGTTGTTTGAAAATATTTTGTTTATTTATTTTAAGATCAGGATATTTTTCAGTATATTTTTTAGGAATTTCTATGCCCAAATCTTTTGCAATTTTTTCAATACTGAAATCCATTTTTTTAGTCAATAAAATAGACCTTAAACAAGCAGGAACACACAATCCTGCAACACTACTTACAACAGGATATTCTTTTTGCATAAATAAGTAATGTGTTAGAATTTAAAAATCAGATATACCGTGTAGAAGATTCTTTCAAGAATCTTTTACAAGTATGTTGCAAACATTCGCCTTTGCAACACCGTCTGTGGAAAGAAAGAAAAATACTTGCTTTGCAAGTTCAATTTGCTTGCAAATTGATATCCACAAACTTATCGTAGGGGAAACTGTTTTCTTTGAAAAAGAAAATAGAATGTGGAAGGCCGGATCCTCATGACCCTTAAGTGAGTCAACGACTTGTAGTGTAAAAGATTAGAAACATAAGGTTTCAAATCTTATACAAAGTGTCAAAAGCTCAAATGCCATTTTGACACATGTTTCGCATAGCTCAAGCATACTATCAAATCCACAAAAAGTGGGGAAGGCCGGATTCGAACCGGCGGCCTCCCGATTATCAGTCGGGTGCTCCAACCAGGCTAAGCTACATCCCCCGAGGCCTTTCTTTCTTTTAGAAAAAGAAAGGAAAGTACACCGTGTAAAAGATTCTTGAAAGAATCTTGTACAAGTATGTTACAAACATTCGCCTTTGTAACACCGTCTGTCCAAAGAAAGAAAAACGAGCATACAATAGATTATTATTATATAATAAGAATAGATTAATATTGTTGAAAAAGAGTTATAAAGCTTTCTCTATCAAAACATAGATTTTTATTTACTCTTATTAGTTATATAATATATAAATAAGAAGGGCGAGAGGTGAAAATGTGCCTACAAATAATGTAAATTCAGAAATGTATGATCCTACTAAAATAAAGCAAAAGGAACTAGAGCTTACTCTCGATGAAAATGATGATGTCTTAGACTGTATAAAACAGGCTATGAGAGAAAATAATATTCATCACGCAAATGTTGTTACTTTTGAAGGGAAAGTATTAAATTTTAGTGTAAATTACTTTGAGAACAGTACTTTGAAGAATGTAAAGTACTTTGAACCTCATGAGATAGTTAAAGGTCTTGGAGAATTGAAATACGATTTCATAAAAGATTTTATTTTTGGTAGAGTAAGGATAATATATAAACACAAAGACAAGAACTTTGATGGTATATTGATGTCTGGTAAGGCTCTTTCAGGCTTCAAAATAATTTTAACCTATTTAGAACAGAAAGAGTAACAAACCTTTATAAAGGATTTGCCCCTTAAATTTTAAATCCTAAACTTTTTAGTTTGCGAAGCAAAATGTATTGTGTAAACAATACATCTGTTTTTGGCGAACTTAGGCTTTTTTTGAAAAAGCCTAGCCCGACTTAGCGTAGCGGCTAACGCGTCCGGCTGTAGATGTAATGTGCTTCATTATAACATTACCTTCTTAGGTAAGGAGCATAAAAACAGCACCCTCTTAGAGGAGGCGTAAAGGTTTTTGTGTAATGTTAAGCAGAAACCGGAAGATCCCCGGTTCAAATCCGGGAGTCGGGACTCTTTTCTTATTGATTTAACCAATTGCCTTTATACACAATATCATGATGTTCGTAAGCCCAGATTTCAACCTTTTGTTCTGAATGAATTATCTTGAAAATTAGAACAAAGTTTCTTTTTATATGTGCTCTGTTAAATCCTTGCAAAGGTGTATGCAGGTATTTGTATTCATGATTGGGGTTACCTCTTATCTCTGTAATCTTATCATTAATTATTTGTAAAGTATCTTTTTCTTTCTTTGTCATTTTTTTGAAGATTTTATCTGCATATGGTTTGATATACAAATCATACATTTAAATCACAAACCATATCGTTTTGCAAAATTATTTACTTTAATACTTTTTTGCTTTGCTATTTTTGTCATTTTCTCTATGAATTCTGGTTTAAGTTCTGGTTCTAACAATTTATTTTTATATTCTTCAGCCATGGTTGTTATTGCTTCAGATTTATCTTTTAAGCCATATTTTGCTTTTATCACATTCAAAATCATATTTGCATCTTCAGATATATTTATTATTGCTTGTACCATAAATATCACCTTATTAAATTAATATTAATATCCTATTAATATAATATTAACATTAAGTTTATAATTATATCTATTATTTATTAGTTTTTGGCTTTGAATCCAATCCTTTACGTAGGAAATTTTTAGTTTAACTACTATTTATTACAAAGAGAATTAACATCAATAAATGCATCATTGACATTTGATGAAATCAAAGCAATAATAAAAGATCTTAAGATAGTTAATTATAGTCTTAAACCCGCAGAATTTAGTAAAGCAAATTTAAAAAAGAATAGAAAGATTATGGAAGAAACACAGTTTAATGAAATTCCAGACCTGAAATATTCAGAATATATTTTACTAATTATCAAAAAATAAAAAAAGAAAGAAAAGAAAGGATTAACCTTTCTTATTTGATGTTCATTTAATTTGTTGGTGTTGCTGCTCCATTTGTTGATGCACTAGCATAGAATTTGCTCATATCAACAAATTGATAATCTGATGGCAAAATAATTGGATATGTGCTCAACTCACATTTCCATTCTGGTTTGTAATCCTCTGCTTTTATTTCTTCACTAGGTTGTTGTGAGATATCTGATTTTACTCCCATCTTTTTACCAGGTTCTAATTCAATGCCCATTGCTTTTAATTGATCTGTTGAATACATTTGCTTGTCGGCCCATGCATAAACCATTTTTTCTTTCAAATTTATAGCAGAATAAACATTCCCTGCTTCTGGTGTCTTTGTTATTAACAAATATTTATCTTTGGTAAAATAAATAGTTACAGGTATTCCATTTGCATCCATTGAACATTTTAATTCTGAACCAGAAGTTATGGCTGCCATAAAAGATTCTTTTGAATTCACCTGTGTGCCTGAACTGTTTTGATCATTAGTGACACATCCGCTTAAAACAAATACAATTGCTAAAAGAGCAATTATAATTGGTACAATAATTTTTATTTAAACCCTCCAATTAAGTATATCTCTGCATCTAAATATAGCTTAGGGATATAAATAGTTTTCTCTGTTTTTAGCAATCGTCTTTTGCTCTGTGAGCTTCATATCTTATTCTTTTCATAACATTTTTTGGATTGTGTCTGTAAAAAAGTTCTAACTCGCTTGCTAAATCGTGTGAATCATCATAGCACAGCTTTTTGTATGCCATTGTATTCCTTTCATATAGTTCATGTACAGCTGCAAATCTTCTTTCTGCAGGGCTCAGGTTGTCATCTAGCCAGATTTCATATTTAGGTACAAATTTGTACACTTTGTCATTTCCGCCGTGTGTAAAATCAGTATAAAACAAATCTCTGACTGCTCTGCCATTAACTAACCACACTTTGACTCTACTATTGCTATAACTCTTCAAAAACTTTTAATGTATAAAATCAATAAGCTTTTTTTTACTTTTTTTCAAAGGTTCGTATTGTTTTGTGTAATCAGATTGTTGCCTTAATGCTTTTTCTGCTTTGTCTGCAATTTTAACTGCTTTCCTATGTTTTACGCTTTGTGCCAAAAGTCTATTCATTATAAGCATAGATTTAATGTAATAATCTTCTTCACCAGGGATTCTATTTTTGTCTATCCAAAACTCGTTTTTCGGGATGAAGTCGAATTGGTAATGTTGGGCACAATTAGTGAACTCTATGTCAATATTTTCACGAATGTACTTGCCATCTACTAGCATTACACTGAACTCAAAAACTTTTTTATATTTCTTAACATAGGGTTTTTTCATTTTATCTTATCTCTTTATACTTTATATTTTTATATATGCACGCAATGTTTAAAATCTTTGTGCTGTTTTTTAGGTTTGGAATTCTTTTTAATTAGATAATTTTGTTTGGCAAGAATAACCACAAACTGTTTATTTATCTTTCTATGCTTATTTCTTATTGTTGTGATAGATTATGCCTAAAGAAGTGTACGTTTTCTCGGATATTGAATTTGGCGGTGGCACAATTACAGATGATTTTGCAAGTGATGGTTTATTGGTAGATATTTTAGAGAAAATATCACAGAGTAAAGGTGAAGTGGATTTAGTGCTGAATGGTGACACTTTAGATTTTTTGAAGTGTCCAATTGTGAGAAAAAGATTTACCTTCTATTTAGAGCACATAACAGTGAACATTGCTTTGGAAAAATTAGGTTATATTTACAAAAGCCACGAAACTGTTTTTAATGCTTTGAAATTATTCTTACAAGACAAAAAGCATAAATTGTATTTCTTGCATGGAAATCATGATTATGAGCTTTTATTTCCAGAAATACAGGAAAAGATGAAGTCTATTTTGGAAAGTAAGTCTATTTTATTCCAACAAACTTATTTTGAGAATAAAATTTATATTGAACATGGTCATCAGTATGATATTTATTTTGGTTATGACCCAAAAAAGATTTTCAGGAATTACAAAGGTAGAAAAGAATTGAACATTCCTGCACTGTTTTCTGGATTCAATGCCTTTTTTATGGATCAAAAAGAAATACATCCTTTTTTAGAACGAATAGAAGATAGAAAAAGCATATTAAGATTAATGCCAGGGTATAAAGCTCATATAACTTATTTAATATTGAGGTTTTATTTTTACCACTTATTATTTTCAATATATAATTACATATTACGTGACTATTTTAAGATTTATCTTAAAATAATTTTTGTTACATTATATAATTTTGTACGAAAGACTTTTGATATTCAATTAAGAACTCTTATGAAATCAGTAAAGAGAGTGCCTAGCACAACGAAATTAGTTATTTTTGGGCATGCACATGAGAAAGTAAATGAATATCATACAAAGATTAACAAATGGGTTCTAGTGTTGGATACTTGGAGAGAGGAATATTCTTTCAGTGATAATTTGAAATTTTTGGTTCCAAAAACAAAGAGATATGCAAAAATAATTGTTGAAGATAATCAACTAAAAGTAACACTCACAGACTTGAGTCCAAAAGGTGGAAAAATACTATTTGAAAAGGTCTGCGAGGATGAAGTAAAATATTCCAAAAAAGTATTTGATGACAGACACAATCTGCATTTAAAAGATTATGAAATCGATGAAACTAATTTCACACTTTAACATCACAGTAAACAGCACAATTATACATTAATTTTGTGTGTTGATTGTGTATGAAAATTACATCCTGGTCGCATATAAAATTATCCTGTCTAGTGTGCTAAGGACTGATTGAGAAAGGATATGTTTTAGTGCTAAAGCTAACAGCATTTGGTATTGTTGGATCTTGGTAAGAGATGTCAAAGCTACAGCTTTTTGGTTCTGTTAAATTTGTTTTATATATTTTTTTCAATACTAAAAAAAAGCCTTGTGACTCTCCTTTTTTTATTGTTAAGGGAACTGTTATTTGTTCTTTATCACCAAAATCGCTGCAGTTATTTATTTTAATATCCATTATATTAAGATCTACATTGCCTGAATTTTTCAGAGTTAATGGAAATAATTTTTTTTCACTTTGTTGGCTAACTTCATCAAATGTAAATTTATATTCTGATTGCAGGCTTTGAAGTTCAAGCTTTAAACTAATGCCTACAATATTTAAGGTAAAAGGAATTACAAAATCGTTTTTGCTGTCTTCAGAACCCCCAGTATTTATTGTTATAGTTCCTTTTAAAGCATCGGATTCAAAATTTGGGGGTATAATTAGAGTTATAGGGATCTCTACTTTTGCTTTAGGTTCTATTTTATCAGGGATATCAACAGAAAAGATTTGCAGTAAATCAGAGACTTTGTTTTGAGGATCTGCAGGGCTTGTAATATTTACATTAGTAGCAGGGTCAAAATCCTTTTTCAAGGTTATTGAAAATTCAGTGTTATTTTCAATTAAAATGGTTTTTTGTTTGATACCTGTTCCTGCAGTTACTAATCCAAAATCTAAATTTTTTGGAATAATAATATCTGCCTGTGCTATTTTCAAAGTAACAGATTTTTTAACATTAACGTAGCTGTTTTTGAAGATTGCATCGAAAGTAATATCGTTTCCACTTTGGTTCAAAGGAATTCTTAATGTTATATAAGTGCTTGTTTTTCCAAGACCTAGGTTTATATCTTTTGACTGAGTTTGGATCCATGATTTTAAAATATCAGAATCAATATTTGCATTAGATAATTCCAGTTGCAAAGAATCTACTGGTGTGTTTGTTGGATTATCAAGCTCAAATATGATTTTCAAATCCTGGCCAGCTTTTACTGAATAGCTAGCAGGAGTATTTAATTTGATTTGTGGTGCTTTTTTTATTTTTGCACTAAAACTCTTTTTGAATTTATCACCAGTTTTTTCAATATAAAGACTGCCCAAAGTTTTTTGTGCTTTGTCAGCTTTTCTTTTGTTAATATAACTAATTATTTTAGTTTTTGTTCCTGTTCCTAAATCCCAGTCCTCAATAACATTATTGAAATCTCCGTCTCCTTTTAAGGTGATATTAATTGGTTTGCCTGTATTATTGATTGTAAATTTCAAATCCACTTTTTGTCCTTCATAAATTGTGCTTGGGCCCTCAATTCTAGCAGCCTTCAATTTAGATGTCCAGTCAGGATATAGGATAATTGTTTTTGTTGTTCCTTCATCATCTTTTGTTATTGAGAGTTTGTCATTAGCAAGAAAAAGGTTGTTCAATTCAGGATCATTTATTGATACTGTATAATCTCCAGGCAATATTTTAATACTTTCTCCTGTATTGTAATTATTTTGTTTTCCTTCTTTTTCTAAAGTTATTGTTGTTGTTTCCATATTCCCATTTAGACCTTTTGACAGGTTTTGAACTTCAAAAGTAACATAGGTATAACGCATAAAGAAGAAATAATAAGACAAAAAAAGAATCCCTAATAAAATAATTATCTTTATTATTGTTCCTATGTGTGGCTTGATTTTATCAAATGCACTTGTTTTTTGATTCTCTTCTCCAAAAACTTCTGCATCTAGGTTCATTCCTAATTCTTGGGTATTGAAATCTTGCATAGTATTCACCTTTAATGTGTTCTTTTAAAATTATTTGTTTCTTTATTTTTGGGTTGTTTATCAATTTCTTTTAGAATTGCACTTTTTAATTCCTTTAGTAACTTATGCGAATTTTTATAATTGGTCAATATTATTTTTCTTGCATCTTCCGGTTTTAAAAACTGTATTCCAAACCAAAATCTATTTTTTTTATCTTCTACAGAATACTTCAAAATGGTATCTACTACATTTTTAGGTAAGTCTTCAACTAGTTCCACTATAATTTTTAAATCCAATATTTGTTCTTCCTTTTGAAAACTAAAAGTAAAAAAATCAGTAATCCGTTTCCAGACTTTATATAACCAATTCCTTTTAATATATATTTTAAATTTTATTACTTCTATTATTTTTTCTTTCGGATATTTATCTTTATATGGTTTCAACTTTTTTATGGCCCGTCCTACTTTTCTTTTGTAGTCATACTTTAAATTTAATTCTGTTTCTTTAACCAATTCTGGTGACGACTCAAAATCAAGTCCCAATTCTTTATTTGTAGATATTTTTATTTTGTCAATTTCTGGTGCCAAAGCACTTATTATATACTTTTCAAAACCAAATTCTTCTTCCAACTTTGCAAATAATTTCTCAAGATTTTGGTAATTGTGAGACACTACTTTTGCAAACTCATTAAATTTCCATATATTTGGCCAATTAACTGCCATTTTATATAGATCCAGTTCTTTTTTATACTTAAATGGATACTTTGAAATTGCATTTGTTGCTTCTCGTGATATATTCTCTGTAAAAATTGCATCCATTAATTCTTTGGAAGCCAATTTAGGCTTTTTTGATTCTGACTTTAACATTAAATCATCTTTTTTCTTTTTAATAACCACAAAACCACCCACACAAATAATTTTTTATATTCTCTACAAGTACAAATTACATTCCAACCCGTTTATCTTCTTTTTCTTCATTAAAGCTCTCTTTTTCGGGATATAGTTTTTTAATTATAATACCTATTACTTGATCTGGCAAATCTCCTTCTTTTAGTGCAATTTTAATTTCTTCTGAAGAATACTTATCTTTAAGAGGGAGAATATTCTCTACCTTTTTATCTATAACTTCTTTATATTTAGTATAAATCTTTTTTTCTATTTCCTCTTTTATATTTTGCAATTTCTTTTTTCCTTCAGGCATTTCATTCATCATAAACTCTTGTGCTTTTTCATATATTTTTGATTCTTTATTCAATTCTTTTTTTGTTTCGGTTTCAAAACCTAATTTCTTTTCCATTGCTTTATGTTTATCTTCTATTTGATTTTCTGGCACATTTTTTTGTTGATAGTTTAATTTTGCAATTGTTTTCTCAATGCTTGTAATTTCGCCATCTATGCGAGCCAGTCGATCAGAATATATATTATCTGGAGTAGCCAAAGTAAAATGTTCATGGATTATCTTCTCGCGGGTGTCCTTTGCTGCTTTTAATTTTGCGTTTTGTTCTTCAAGTTGTTCTTTAATACTTTTTTCTTTAAGTCCTTCTTTAATTTCAGCAGATAATGCAACAGTTTTTGCAACTATTTCTTTTCTCTTTCTTGCTTCCCTTTTTAGAACTACTGTCAAAATTGCTATCAAAACAAACACACCCAAAAAGATATAATACACATATAGTGGCAGTTTCCATGCCATTGCAGGCAAATCTGTAGTGTAAGAAACTGTATTTCCTTTTGCATCCTTACCCTTAATTTGCAGAGCACCACTTTTAAAGAAACCCACATCTGAGCTATCTGCAGCAAATGCACCAGCATATTTGCCTTCAATGATTTTATTAAAAACAGTATTTTTATCATTTAAATTTAATGTTAAAGTATTATTATCATAAGGCATTCCGTTTTGATAATTAAGTGATATTATTACTTTTCCTAATGAATCAATTACTCCTGATTCGTTTGGACTTAATACTAATACATTCAGTTCATTTGTTGTCTGCAGTTTCTTTGTAACAGATTCTTCTGCCAGTGCTCCTTTGTAAGTACTAGAAACAAACACTTTGAAAACAATTTCAGAACCCAATTCAGATGCTATTTCTCCTACAAAGACCTTCTCCCCATTTACATCTTTTAATTCAAGATTATATTTTTTTTCATTATACAAAACATAAGCTTTCAGTTCTTTCAAATCACTAAAAGTAAATCCCTCTTTAACAATTGGTTTAGCCTTTACATAAACTGTTTGTCCCAGATTTATTTTCTCACCAACAGGCTCAAGCAGAACCAAATCAAACACTTTTGGCAGTGGTATAACATCAAACTTCTTTATCTGTGTAGACTTAACATAATTCCCAAATACATCTTTCACATCTTTAAACTTCACACTTAAGCCATTTGTGATGTCTTCTTTCTGCACTTTATATTCTGGATAAATATTATAGCATTTGTTTTCCAGCTCTTCCAATTTGAATTCTACATCTTTAACACCACTCAACACTAACTTTCCAAACATTTGGTCATCGAAGCTAGCATCTGGCAATTTGAAACACACTGTCAAAGTATTTATGGTGTTACCAACTGTAAAAGCATCTTCTTTTGTCTCCATATAATTTGTTTCATAGTTTGTTATAGGACTGATTGAATCTATTGGCGTTAGGCTTATAGGCACAGATTTTTTATTTGTCATCTTTCCAGTTCCTTTAGAGTAATTAGCACTTATTTCGACTTCGCTTTGTGCAGGGATTAAGTATCCCACAGTTAAATTGCCTTCATACAATCCAGGGGTTTTCTCCACACTTTTTAATGTTGTTATTCCCCCAAAATTCTTATCTCCACTTTTTATTATTGCATTAACATTTGCATCTTGTATTGGTGTTCCTGTGTTATCATTCAAACCAACTTTTATATTGAGAGTTTCTCCTTTAACCACTTCTT
>CAZMCX010000007.1:0-19449 GCA_964565125.1 uncultured archaeon | reverse complement strand
ATTCTGATATTAAACGTCTTTCAAAAGCAAAGACTTTGGGATTAAAAAATAAAATCCAAAGTAGAATTGACCAGAAATTAGCTAACTCCGGGGCAAGGCTCAAAACAAAAATTTAAGTGATCACTTGTGTGTAAAATACGCCACAAGTGGTTTTAAAGAATCTATTTTTACAAAGCCTAATCCTTCAAAGAAGTAATTTGTTTCTTTTAGTGGCTTGACTTCTATAAATCCTTTAACTTCTTTTGCATTGTCCATAACAACTGTAACTTCTTTTATTTCTTTTGCAAATGGTAAAATAGAAATCCCTTTTTTTATTTCATTTCCGCACACATCTAGTTTATCTTTTTTGTAAATAACATTGCAAAAATGCCTTAACCTATATTCAGTTCCTTCTTTTAGATCTGTTGGATTTATGTAAATTTTTTCTTTGTTTACAATAAACTCTTTTGTGTTTGTAAAGAATGCAACTTTTTCAACATTTGCTAATTCCTTTCTATTAAAGCTTTCTAATACCCCCCACTGCGCTGTAGATTCAGTCTTAGATAATCCCATTTTTTGTATAAATTCAATAATTGCATTTGGAATAAATCCTCTTCTTTTTAGTGAAAGTAAAGTAGTTAACCTTGGGTCGTCCCATTCCATTTCCCCTTTTTCAACTAGTTCTCTGATTTGTCTTCCGGATGCTTTAACTCCTGAAATATTTACTCTAGCATATTCGTAAATTTGTGCCATTTTGAAACCAGCCATTTTTGCGATTTCTTCTTGTACTGGTTTCCAAGGTTCAAATTCTTTTGATCTAAATCTGTGTGTTACTCCGTTGTAATTATCTAAAAATGTGTTTTGCCAAACATATGATGGCCAAAGTTTGTATTTTGTTCCTACTAATGGGTGTTCATCAAGTACAGTTCTCATAATTCCTGGGTCTCTTATTTCTGCTCTTTTGCTTTTCATGTTTAGTTTTAGTCTAACCAGTTTTTTTCCGGGCTCGTATTTTCCTTTTACTAAATTTTCGAATTCTTCTAAGTTTTGTTCAACAGTTTTTTTCCTACATTTGCATTCTTTTCTTGCTCGCCTATTTGACTTAACAACATCTGCATAACAATCGCAGATATACACATTGCTTGCTTTTATGAATTTTCTGGTTTCGCCATAAAGTTTTTCAATATAGTCGCTTGCATTTACTACTTTATCTGGGATAACCCCTAACCATTTTAATCCATTTAGAATTGCATCATAATATTCTTTTTTTACTATTGCTGGGTTTGTGTCCTCAAATCTTAAGATAAACTTTCCATTATGCATTTTTGCAAAATTGTAATTAATAAAAGAAGCATAACCATGTCCTATGTGTGGATATTTTGATGGATCTGGTGGATAAGCAGTTACTACCTCTTTTCCGAGTTCCATTTTTGGGTATTCTAGTTTCTTCTCTCTTTTTTCTTTTGGTTTTTCTTCGCAGCAAGTAGGGAATTGTTTTTGTAATTCTTCAATACTTAATTTATTTACTTTTTCTGTAACTTCTTTGCATAATTCTTGTGCTACCTTTATATTTTTTGAAAAATAAGTTTTTAGTTCTTGGTTTCCCATGCAAATTCCAAAAATCTTTGAAAAGTTTTGTGGCTCTTTGAAATGGATAATGTATTTTGCAATAATTAATCCAATTTCAGTTTTTATTTTTTCTAGGCTCTTTTCCGCAATTTTTAAGTCTTTTGAATAGTTTGTCATATTAAAAGGATTGATATATCAGTTTTTAAATATACTTTGGCAGAAATAGTATTTATGAAGAATCCTTGTTCTGGCTGTGATTTGTGCTGCAGGAAGTATACAATTTTTACTTTTCCAGAGAATGCACAAGAAATTGCCTCTTTTTTGGGCATTAGTGTTAAGGATTTTTTAAAGAAATATGTGGATTATTATATTGAATTCTATGATATTACTGGTAGTACAAAATTGTCTCTTGTTGACAACAAAAAAGTGGGGGGAGAATATGGAAAGTCATATTTTTTATCTTTTTCGTTAAAATCTGATTACAAATGTACATTTCTGAAAGATTCTGAATGTCAGATATATGATGTAAGGCCATTGATTTGTAGGCTATTCCCTAATTATAAGTTCTATGGAGAAGAGTTCCCATTTTGTAAATTGGACAAAAATTTGAAAGCAAAGAACCCGCGTAAGTTCTTTTATCTCTTTGATAATTATATAAAAACTATGCAATCTAAAGGTTTTAAGCAGGCGTGGGGCGGAGAGCTTCCCGTAGTAAGTAAGAGCAATATTGTGGCCCTGACAGCAGGTAAAAAACTTGTGGTTAATGATGTTCTTGTGAATTTTATTAAGAAAAAAATAGGCTAAACTAACTATAAGCTTTTAAAAGATATTGCAAGTAATAAAATCATAATCTGTTTTTTCTTATAGAATAACAGATATTTTTTTAGATTGCTACGAAAGCAGTTTTATTACGGGCTGTCGAGCGGCTTTGCCGTGAAGACGGGCCCAATTTTGGCAAACTTAGCCTTTATTAAAAGGCTAGGCCCCGATAGTGTAGTGGTTATCACATTGGCCTTTCAAGCCGATGACCCGGGTCCGATTCCCGGCCGGGGCATTTCTATCTTTTTCTTTCTTTCCAAAAGAAAGAAAAACCTAAGTTTGCTAAAAGAAAGAAAGGGTTAATTTCACCAAAAGAAAGCTACGGTAAGAAGCCAATTTTGTTTTACACAAAATTGCTTCAGGCCCTCAAACTTTTTGCAAAGCAAAAAGCTTTGTTGGTCCATCAAAAGAAAAACGGTGGCATGAATGCCACATAATAACTATTTTTAGAAAAGGCATCTTAAAAATCTGACTAATGCAGTTCTTTATCTTATTTGCTTTTATAATCTTTTTCTAAACAGGCCTTGCACTAAAAATGGGAACATCTTGATTTGTTTTCTTTTGAAGTGCCAAAAGAATAGAATTGCAGCTAGTACGCCCCCCAGGAAATTGTAGACTAAGTCCCAGGCTGTATCGTCAAATCCGGTTTGTAGTAAGTTTGTTCCAAATGTAAGGTCAGAGGCCGCCTCGAAAACTTCCCACGAAACTAAAATAAACATCATGAACAAAAAACAATACAAAATTGATCGGTCTAATTCATAATTTACCTTTGATTCACCAGATCTTATAATCAAGAGCACCATTCCTGCTGTGAAATACAGAAATCCAGATAAGAAATGCACTATTTTGTCATACCAAAAATAATGTACTGCGATTGTTTCTCCAATAATCCCCAAAAACAGAAAAACAAAGAATATGAAGGTAGCGCTATCACTGAAATATATTTTAAATTTTGCAAGGATATTTGGAAGGAACAGGAGAACTATTGCTCCAAGGCAGGCTCCCATTTCATAATAGCCATAATTATTTATACTTACATAGAACAAAAGGAGGTAGAAGAAGATAAGCACGGATCTTAGGTAAATATTGAATCTCTTTAGAGTTAAGCCCATTTTATCCCTGATTTAAGGTAAACTATTAAAAATATAGTGTAGGTAATATTATTATATTTGTCATTACTAATTTTTGGCAAACCCCTAGGAATAGGGAAGTACCACTCCCGTCTTTTTTAACAAAAAAGATAGGCTGCAAAAAATGACCATATCCCACAAGGGGATATTCAGGTTAATCTTTTTGTAGATTGGGGGGTTGGGAAGTGAAAGGTGAATAAATGGGACATAGAGGAAAAGATTCAAGTAGATTTAAGAAAACCAAAGCTGCCGATGGTAGATGGAAATGGCACAAGAAAAAAATGAAGAAAAATAAGAGAGAAAGAGCAAGAAGAAGAGGAGAACTTAACTAGTTCTTAATCTTTACTTTTTTTATCTTTTTTTCACTTTTTTTATTTTCTTTTTATAATAGGCGTCAAAATTTAACCTGATTTTCTTTGCGTAGTTATAATTTGGGATAGTAATCTAACTTTGCCATTGGGAAAAGAATAAAACAACCTAGAAACCGAGATTTCGAGAAGCCTTGTGCTTCTCAGTACCTTATGTACTTTTGGCAAACTTAGGCTTTTGTAAAAGGCTAGATCTCTTTAAACCCAGTATACTTTTGTAATGCTTTTGGGATCTTGATCTTGTAGTCCTTGGTTTGATGGTTCTCGATGAATGCTGCTAAACTTCTTGGAGATGGCAAGGCTGTGCCGTTTAGAGAATGACAAACTATTCTTTCTCCCTTTTCCTCATACCTTACATTTAGCTTCCTTGTTTGATAATCTGTTGTTATAGAATAAGAACCAATCTCTCTGAACTTTCCTTGTACTGGCATCCACAACTCAATATCATACTTCTTTGCTGCTGTATCGTTCATATCGCCTGTGCAAATATTAACAACTCGGTATGGGATTTCTAGTTCTTTGTAGATGCTTTCCGCATTCTTTAGAAGTTCTTCGTGTATCTTTTCGTTGTCTTTTGCTTTACAAAAAACATATTGTTCAACTTTATCAAATTGGTGAACCCTGAAGATCCCTCTTGTGTCCTTTCCTGCACTTCCGGCCTCTCTTCTGAATGCAGAAGAATAACCAGCATATTTTAGAGGAAGAACTTTTTCATCTAGAACTTCGTCCATATGATAGGCTGCAAGAGTCTGTTCTGCAGTTGCAATTAAGAATTGGCCTTCAGTTGTTTGATATAAAGTTTCTTTAAAATCTGCTAGTTCTGCTGCCTTTTCCATAACATCTTTATTTATGAGGAAAGGAGTGTATAATGGCATATAATCTGCTTCAACAAGTTTGTCTAATGCAAATCTCAAAAGAGATAAATGTAAAATTGTTAGTTTGCCTTTTAGGTAGTAAGCTCTTGCACCAGAAATCTTTGCTGCTCTTTCTAGGTCAAATAATCCTCTTTCTGGGCCTAAATCTGCGTGGCTTTTTGGTTCAAAATCAAGTAAGGAATAATCCATTTTTCCAAGAGAGGCTTTTTTGAAGTCTGCTAGATGCTGCTTCTGGACTTTTGCTTTTCCCCAGAACTTAAATGGAACATTTTCTTCGTCGCTTTTTCCATTTGGGACTGTGGGGTATAAAATATTTCCAACTTTGTAACGGTTTTCATCTCTTGCTTGTAGGTATGTAGTTTCTTTGTTTTCAAGTTCTTTTATTTGTATATCTAATGTTTTGCTCTTTACTTTTAATCTAGTAATCTCCTTGGTTTTTTGTTCGTTTTTTGTGTTTTTGTCTTGGGCTACAGTAGCGATTCCTTTAGTTATTTTGTTCTTTTCCGCTCTTAGTTCTTCCTTCTCTTGCTTGGCTTTTCTCCAAAGGTCATCGAACTTTTTGGTGTCTTTGGCGAAATCAAGGGGTTTATTCCTTCTTTTCTCGCTTTCTAGGATCTTTTTGAACTCTTTGTCATCTCTAAATAAATTAATATCAAGCATAGGCACACCCAAGATATAATAACATACTTTAGATTATTTTATATATTTATATGACTTTTTTTATATGAATAACTAAAAGGTGTAATTCTTATGTTAGATAAAAAACAACTAAAACAGGAATTTGCTAAGAAGTGGGAAAACCACTACAAGCTTGCATTTTTAGAGAAAGAAGGTTTTATAAGAAAGCAATGTAAAAAATGTAAGAACTATTTTTGGACTTTAGATCAAAGCAGGGAGTTTTGTGAAGACTCTGAATGTGTGGGCTATAAATTTATTGGAAGAAAAATAACTCCTCAAAAATTGGATTATATTGAAGCATGGAAAACCTTTGAAAGGTTTTTTAATAGAAAAAATCACACATCTGTGAAAAGATTTCCAACAGTTGCAAGGTGGAGAAATGATATTTATTTTAACTTGGCATCTATTACTGGATTTCAGCCTTATGTTGTTTCTGGAGAGGCAGAGCCAGTTGCAAATCCTTTGGTAATAAACCAACCTTGTTTGAGGTTTAATGATATTCCAAATGTAGGAGTTACTGGAAGGCATTATACAAACTTTGTAATGATTGGGCAGCACGCATTTAACAGCAAAAAAACAGGCTTGTTTTACTGGAAAGATCAGGCAATAGAGAACGACTTTTTATTTTTAACAAAAGCTTTGGGTATTCCTAAAGAAAAAATAGTATTTAGAGAAGATGTTTGGATGGGCGGTGGAAATGTGGGCCCGTCTTTGGAATACTTTGTTGACGGAATTGAGTTGGGAAATTGTGTTTTCATGCAATATTATCTAACTGATAATGGCTTAAAAGAATTGGATACAAAAGTAATTGATATGGGTGCAGGCCAAGAACGGTTTGCATGGATCACTGATACAAAACCAATGTCTTATGATATTACTTTTGGGCCTGTTGCAAAGCACTTTTTGAGTAAAGAATCAATAAAAGAACCAGCATTTTTAGAAGAATATGTTACTAATGCAGGAAAAATTGACTTCTCAGAAAGAATTGGAAATGATGAATATGAAATTGCAAATAAAATTGGGATTGAATATTCAAACATGAAAAAACAATTGCTCCCATTGCAGTCTGCTTATGCTATTTTGGATCATTTGAAGACAATATTATTTACTTCTGTTGATGGTATGCTCCCCTCTAATACTGGCGGGGGATATAATCTGAGATATGTTTTAAGAAGGGCATTTTCTTTGTATGAAAAAAATAATTTTTCGTCAGATTTAAATACTGTCTTAGAAAAGCACATAAATTATTTGAAACCATTGTACCCAGAATTAGGAGAAAGCAATATAGTGTTTAATGTTCTTGACACAGAATATGAAAAATATAGAAAATCAAAAGAACAAGCAAGATCTGTGGTAAGTGCATACCTGATAAAGAAGAAAAAAGAAACAAACAAAATAACTGAGCAAGATTTGTCATTTTTGTATGAATCTTATGGTGTTGTTCTTGAGCAAGTAAAAGAAGTTGCTGAAAAAGAAAATATGAAATTAGAAGTTCAAGAAATAAATCTAGATAAAAAACTTCCTACTGTGCAAAAAGAGGTTGATCCTTTGCAAGTAAAAGTAAAAGGATTTGATAAAACTGAGAAGTTGTATTATGAATATTTTTATATGGATTCTTTTGAAGCAAAAGTATTAGGAATGATAGAGGATTATGTTATATTAAACAAAACCGCATTTTATCCTGAAGGCGGTGGACAAGACTGTGATTTGGGAGAAATAGACGGAATAAAAGTGTTGGAAGTAAAGAATATTGGGAATGTAATTTTACATAAAGTTTCAGAGCCAAAGAAAATAAAGAAAAATTCTACAGTTACTTGTAAAATTGACTTTCCAAGAAGGCTGGCATTATCACAACACCACACATCAACTCATTTATTGAATGGTGTTTGTCAACAAGTTTTGGGAAAGCATATTTGGCAAGCAGGAGCAAATAAAAAAGCAGACATTGCTCATTTGGATATTACTCATTTTAAAGCAATTACTAAATATGAATTAGAAGAGATAGAACGCAAAGTTAATGAATATATTCAGCAAGACTTAATAGTGAAAAAGAGTGTTTTGCCAAGACAAGTTGCTGAACAAAAATATGGTTTTAGAATTTATCAGGGCGGAGCAGTTCCCGGAAAAGAATTAAGAATAATTGAGATTTCAGGCTTAGATGTCGAGGCTTGTGGTGGAACACATTTAGAGAAGACTGGTCAGATTGGATATTTTAAAATTGTAAAAAGAGAATCAGTAAGAGATGGTGTTGAAAGAATTTATTTTAAGGCAGGAATTTCTGCAGTAAGATATGGCCAAGAATTACAACAAACAGTGGACAAGGCAAGCGAGTTGCTAAAAGTTCCAAAGAATGATGTCTTGATTACAATAGACAGGACTATACAAGAACTAAAAACACAGCAAAAAGCACTTGTGGAAGTTGACGAAAAAGAATCTGAAAGGATAATTTCTGCATTGGAATTGGAAAAAGGAAAGAAAGTGGTAAAAGAGGTAAAGATTTACAATGTTGAATCGTTTTTGAAGCTTGGGATTATGGCAAAAAAGAGATTTATTAATAAATTTGATTTACTAATAATTTATTCTAAGGATATAGAACAGATGAATATAGTTGTAAATTCAAGTGTGGTAAAGAAGGGTGCGGGGTTTATTGCAAAAGAGATTTCAAGTAAGTTTGGTGGAAAAGGTGGCGGATCTTTGGACTTTGCACAAGTAAGCGGAATAAATGTGAATATTAAAGAGATAGAACAAGAAATAAGTAAATTGGTGTAAATCTAAGTGGTTTATATGGGTGTTAATTTTTTTAAGAAATTGTGGGCAAAAATTTTAGAAAATAAATGGCATATTTTAATATTGCTTTTTATATTTTTGATAGCTTTGGGGTTCAGATTACATATTATGCGATATGATGGCTTTATTGAGCCGGATGCTTATTGGCATGCAAGAGCTAATGCGGCATATATTCAGGAACCATTTGTAGATCATACTGATTTGCTGGGAATTTATCATAAGGCAGACAAAGCCCCGTATTCTGTTAGTCTGTTATGGTATTTTGGGGTTTTATTTTGGAATATATTTACTTTTGGGGCCGCGTACAGCAAAGATCTCTGGGTCTGGTTTATTAGGCTCCTGCCTGCATTCTATGGTGCTTTCACGACTTTAGCAATGTATTTCTTGTTTAGAGTTGGTTATAAGAACAGAATCGTCGGATACCTTGCAGCATTTTTTGCTGCAGTAATGCCTGCATTTGTATATAGAACAATGAGTGGACACTATGAAGAAGATTGTATGGGTTTCTTGTGGATGGTTTTAGGATTTGGATTCTTGATTTTAGGAATTTCTAAATTTGTGGAAACCAAAAGCGTTAAATGGAAGCCAATTATTTATGGGCTTTTGGGTGGACTGTTTTTAGGGATTATGGCAATGGTTTGGGAGGTATTTGCAATAGTTCCAGTTATACTGATTGGATATTTCGTTACAATTCTGATTATGAAATTAATTGTATATAAGGATATTGAATTTTTGAAAGGATTTTCCTTGGTTTTTGTTTCTTGTTTTTTACTTATGGGTGTTATTGCAACTGCTTGGGATTCTCAATGGATAAAAACAGATGTAAATTATGTTTCTGGAATTTTTGGACTTAATGATACTGATGTTGATACCCAAAAGATGGGCCTTGTGACATCAATGAAAGTGGGGGAAGAAAGCCAGGGATACCCAGCATTTGGATCAAAGTACAACATATTTTTGATTTTTATTATTGTGGGATTTATCCTCGGACTGTATAGAATAATCTTTGACAAAAAAGATTGGTTTACTTTGCTTATTCTTGTCTGGTCTGCAGGATGTTTATATCTTGCATGGAATAAGCTAAAAGCAACATTTTGGTTTGGATTGCCTGTAGCAGCACTGACTGTGTTAACTATGTATGAACTTTATAAACTCTTTATTGGAACTAACAAACATATTGCCTTGCGGGTGGGTTTAGTTGGTGCTTTATTGTTTTTAACAATTACTGGGGTTGCTGGTGCAACCATATTTGTTCATAACCACACCCCCCAATTGGATGGTGGCAGTGGCTGGAAAGAAACAATATCTTGGATAGGTGAAAACACACCAGAAAATGCAAAGCTCTTTAATTGGTGGAGCGAAGGCCACTGGATAACATTTTTGGCTGATAGAAGAGTAGCAACAGATAATACAAATAGTGATGGTCAAGCATTGAAAGATGTACCTATGTTCTTTTTAGATGATAATACAGAACATGCTGCAGGAATTTTGAAAGCATATGATTCAGATTATGTGCTAATAGACATGGATACTTTGCGAGGATTACCGCTGTTCGCAATGTATTTGTATGATACTGTAAATCAAAATGATCCCAGAATTTCAAAATATTTCTCTGTGTATATGGGTTGTACAAAAACAGCTTTCCAGATGCAGAAAGATAATTATTATATGTGTGGATCAAATAAGTTGACAGAGGATTATATGTCTACAATACCAACTGCTTGGACTAGTAAGCCTTTTACTGTTATAAATGGAAAAACACCTTTATTTTATTATACCGATGGCGGAAAGAATATATTGTATGTTTTTAGTTATCCTGCAAATAGTAGTATGGCTGTAAAACTATGGCTTATGAGCCCAGAAATCTCAAAATACCTGACTTTGGTATATGTAAAGAATACTGTGAGAGTCTATAAAGTAAATAAAGATGCTCTGAAAACTGTTGAGCCGGTAATGTATGACATGACTAAAGATCAAATTGAAGTTTGGAACACAAAAGTAAAAGCATTTTATGGTGATAATTGGTGAAATGGGATAAAATAATATATTTTTTATTAGCAGTTCTGTTTGGAATTGGACTGTTTTATCCAATAAGAAAATATATTTGTGAATTTTTTATTTCATTTCTAATTGTTTTTTTAATAATGGGCTTCTACATAAAATGGGCTCACAAAAAAAATATAACTAATATAGATTGCCATAAATACAATAAGCCCAAATTTGCAGATATGGGTGGATATATTCTTTTGCTTGGTTTTTTTATAGGTTTATTCTCAATATTCCCTTTTGTGAGCGGATTTGATTTGTATTCTATAATGGCCGGAGCATTTACAGTACTTCTGGTTGGGTTTGTTGGTTCATTTGATGATTTGTTTAAGCTTAATGAATTTCAAAAAATTCTATTGTTGCTTGTTGCATCAATACCGTTGGTTGCTATTCTTGCTGGAAACCATACAGTTACAATCCCTTTTTATGGGCCTTTGAGTCTTGGTTGGGTTTACTCCTTTGTAATAATCCCGATATTGATATTGGTTTACTCCAATGCAACTAATATGCTTGCGGGATATAATGGATTAGAAGCAGGATTAGGGATAATTACAATGCTTTTTATGATATTTTCATCTCTGATAATTGGAAATTATTTGGCAATGGTAATATTAGTTCCTATGCTTGGTGCTTTGATTGGATTTTATTACTATAATGCATATCCTGCAAAGGTTATATTGGGCGATGTAGGTAATTTGGCAATAGGTGCTTCAATTGCAACTGCAATGATTATTGGAAATATGGAAATAATTGGGGTTCTTTTAACATTAATTTATTTAGTAAATTTTGGGTTATATGCAATACATATATTTATTGTTCGTGGAAAAGGAAAAACCATATCTACTTGTGACAAAAATGGGCATTTGATTCCAACTTATTATGAAAAAAATGGAAAGACCTTTATTGGATGGCATGCAATTTATTATTTGATGGAACATGTCTACAAAGGCAAGCTTACAGAGAAAGGACTTGTACGAAACTTTTTTATATTACATTTCATTATATCTCTAGTAGTATTTTTAATATATTTTTTATAAATGTTTTTGGTGGGGTGTTGATTTGAATAGAAAGGGTTCATTTATTGTTACTTTGATTGTTGTTATAATAATCTTGGCTGTTGTTGGATATCTGGGTTATAGGTATGTATATCCTGATTTTAAAACTGTAAACTTAGACAAAGGTGATTTGTCTGAAGGTGACAAATATTATGGCTATGCTAATTTTGAAATAGAAGACTTTAAATTAAAGATGCCAGAAACCTGGACAGAAATGGATGTAGAAAATGTTAGCTCTTCAAATAGTTGGGCATATAAGATAAATCCATCAAGTAATGAAGACTTTCTTTATATCTGGAGATATGGCTATGCCTTTGATTCAAAAACACTTGCAAAAGAAATCGTACAATATAATATTAGTTTGATTTCCGAACAAGATGCAAACATAAATAGTCAGAATTTTTATAATGTTGTGGTATCTGTGAATGACGACAGCGTTAATAGGATATACAGTACTTATGCTTTAGTTAAAAATGGCGTGGGATATGTATTTACTTTGAAATGTAATTCCGAGCTTTATGATGTTTTTAAGGACAAATTTAAGAATGTTGTAGAATCTATGGAATTCCAATGATCTAGTAAGATTGATAAGGTCCATCTTATAGGGGTCAACATTTATCTTGGTCTTTTTATTTTGGTTTTAGTTGGCGTCTTTAAGACAATTTTTAATCCTAACCACAACAGGTCCATTTCCTTATTGGCCTGAGCCCAATTCTTTTTATTATTATTCTTTCTTATACTATATAACTAGTGGTTATGAAAAGTGGTATTTATGCCGAAAATTGATGTTTCTAGATTAGATTTAGAATCCTTATTAGGTTATAAAATAAAAGATAACGAACTTGAGAAGTTCTTTCTTTGTGCTAAATGTGAAGTGGACGGGGTAGAAGGCGACACTATCAAGCTTGACATAAAAGATTCTAATAGGCCTGATTTGTGGAGTGTAGAAGGAGTAGTAAGAGAGGTAAAAGGGGACCATGGAGAAATAAAAGGAATAAAAGAATACTCCTTTGAGAAATCTGATTATACTGTTGATGTTGGGGCTATGAAAGAAATAGCAAAATATGTTGCTGCGGCAGTAGTGAAAAATGTTGATATTTCTGATGAATTTTTAATAAGTTTAATTAATATGCAGGAAAAGATCGCAGGGTCATATGGTAAGAAAAGAAGCGAGCTTTCCATGGGTATTTATGATCTGAATAAAGTTAATGGAAAAAAATTGAAATACTTCTTAGGAGACAAAAAGACAGTTAAATTTGTGCCATTAGGCTTTGAAAAAGAAATGACTTTAGAAGAGATATTGAAAAATCACAAAAAAGGTCAAGAATATGGGCATCTGTTAACAGGATTTGATAAATATCCTGTGTGGCAAGATGAAAACGGAAAAATAATGTCTATGCCCCCAATAGTAAACTCAAATGATTCTGGTAAAGTAGAAATTGGAAAAAACGATTTATTTATTGAAGTAACTGGAATAACACAAGAAAAAGTGAATGTTGCTTTGCTGATTATTTGTATGGCTTTTGCAGACAGGGGTGCAAAAGTAGAAGGTATTACTGTAGATTATGGCTCTGAAAAAGTGGTAACTCCTTATTTTGCAAAAGAAAAAATGGAAATCTCTAAGCAAAAGATATTTGATTATATTGGGATGGAAATAAGTGAAAAAGACTTAATATCCTTGCTTGAAAGAAAGGGTTACAATGTGAAAATAGTTAAAGATAAAGTTGCTGTAGAATATCCGAATTACAGAGTAGATATAATGCACCCAGTTGATATAATTGAGGATATACTTATTTCTATTGGTTATAATACAATAAAACTAGAGAAAGTGGATGTTAGAAGTAATGGTGGACTGCTTGATAATACTGTTTGGGCAGATAGTCTGAGATTATTAGGTGTTGGGGCTGGATTGCAAGAAATAATAACTTTTACTTTGACTAGTAAAGAAAAGCAATTTAATAAAATGAAAATAAAAAATAACGCAGTAACAATTGCTAATCCAATGTCTGAGAGTATTGAGATATTTAGAACTTCTCTTGTACCCGAGCATTTAGAATTTTTAGTAAAGAATCAGCATGTTTCTTATCCGCAAAATGTATTTGAAGTTGGAAAAATATTGGAAGAAAATGGTAATGGAATATTTGAAAAAATCTTTTTTACTGGTACTTTGTGCTATGAGGGTGTTGATTACACTTATGCAAAAAGGCTTGCAGAATTTGTTTTGAATAATCTGGAAGTAACTGACAAAAGATATATCGAATTTAAGCATAACTCTTTTATTGAAGGAAGAGTTGCAAAAATAGAATACATATTAAATGGCAAGAAAAGAGAAGGAATAATTGGTGAAATAAGCCCAGAAGTATTAAAAAACTTTAATTTAGAAATGCCTGTGGCTGTGTTTGAATTAGATTTGACTCCATAAGGGAAAAATATGTATGAACAGATAAGAGAAAAAATAAAAGGTGTAAAAGAATCTTTTGTAAAAGTAACTGAAAAAGCAAAAGGCATTTTTGATTCTAATCTGGTAAAAAGCCTTAATTTCCTGGATGCTAGCCCCTTAATTGATATCAAAAATGACAAAAAAACTTTTTCAGTAGGTGCAGTAGATTCTGGGTTTTTTTCTGATTCTTTTGTTGGGTTTGATTTCTGTTTTGTAAAAATTAGCGGATCTGTTTTTCACTACAAAAATGGAAAACTTGAAGAAAATAAAAGGTTTCCAAAGAACCCTTTAGCAGTATTTTTTACCCCTGATGCTTGCTTGCAGAAAGAAGAGTTTGAAAGATATGTTTCCATAATTCGGATAAAACAAGAACTATTGCTTGCAAGGCAAATAGTTGAAAGCAATGATTTAGATTATTTTCTTTTAGATGGAAGTATAATACCACATCCAATGGACCGACTAAAAAAAGATTCAGAAATATACAAAGAATATCAAGAACTGATTAGCAGTTATTTGACTTTATATGTTGCTGCAGAGAAAAAGAATACAAGGCTTATAGGTTGTGTAGAAGATTCAAGATCTAATTTTTTTACAAAAAAGTTTGGGCTAGAGAACTTCAATGATTTGATTTTTCTTAACTCTGCTTTGAATAAGAAACAAGCAGTGAATTTTTTTAGGGCGGGAGAAGAGAACAAGATTTTAGATGATTTAAATGCCCATAAAAAGGTGGAGTTATACATTGCTTATGTAAAAGTAAATGACTATGACCTGCCTTTGAGAATAGAAATGATTGATCCTTGTAAGGATGCAATAGAAATAATTTATTTCCTGGCGTCTCACACAAAGAATTATTCTTATCCATCAGTAATAATAGATGCTGATCTTAGGGCAAAGCTAAGCCCTAATGAAGTCAACACAGTAAAAGCCTATATTGAAGGTATTTCCAATATACAAGGTATAAAGAAATTAAGAAGGAACAGACGTCCTTTCTAAAATTATATTTCTCCCGTTTCTTCAGAAGTTTCAGTTTCTGATGGTTCTGGTGTTGGCTCTGGCTTTACTTCTGCCTTTTTTGGCTGTTGTTTTATTTCTTGATCGTCCTTTATACTGTTAAATTGGTTTCTATAACAGTCTATACAAACCCATTTTCCTGTTGGTGTCTGAAACCTCGCAGGCTTGTTGCAAATATGACATGTAACTACCATTTTTATGCCCCCTGACATATAAAATATACTATATTTGAGGTAGATATGTCTTAAATTCTTATGCTTCTCCCTAAAAGTCGGTTTTTTAGCCCTTTTTGTTGGTTTTTAGTATAATTTTGTCCTTTTTACATCTAATTTTCTCCACTAACCCAACTCCTCTTTAATCTTCTGGATTATCTTTCTGGGATAGTATTTTAGCAAATAGTAAGTAATTGAAAGCGGTTTGTAGTAAATTGTTTCCTGTTTGATTTTTTCGTAAGTTACTTCTGTAGCATCGCATAAAATGTGGAATAAAAAGCCGACTAAGATACCATAGCCCAAATTTTTGTTTATTAGGAAACCTAAGATCCCAAGAATTACTGTGGCTTCCAAAGTGTGTAATATATAGAGTTGGTGCTCTTTGTGTTTTTTTGATTTTTTGTTGAACATATAGTGGTTGTAAATCGTTATTATGTTTAAATCTTTGTAGTAATAAAAATAATTTATTATGTGATCTAGATCAATAAGAATGTTTGAAATAAGAAATGATATTGCAATTTCTTTGTTTAGGAGAGATAATAACATTGTAGGAATGATGCTGATAATTAGGTGAACTGTTGGATATATTTTAGATCACCGTTTTTAAGTATGGTGCTAAGAAGTTCTGTTCCTGAATTCTTTCTTTGCTTAATTCTATGTTATTGAACAAGTCAGTGATTTTTATTGTTAGTGGAACATTTTTTACAGTTCTTTTTATCTTGCCGTTGATAACCTCATTTGCAATTCCAATAGGTACAGTTAATTCGCCTTCCGTGTAATTTGTTGTGTGTAAGCCAATGACATCTCTAATTATAAGCCCTTTTTTTGTTTCTGAAATAAGTTTATCTAGCATTTTGTTTCCATTTTCAACTACAATATTTGTTTCACTGTTTCCAAAGAACCAATTTCCAGAGGGCCTGCTTTTGAATGTATAAACATCTGCAAGGTCTGCAAAAAAGGAGTTCGCAACACCATTTTTTATAATGTCTTTTTTTGTTGTTTTTGAAAATTCTAAATCGTATTTGTTTGAAAATGGGGAATAGTCCAAGAATGGGTCCTCAGTTATAGTTAATTTTTCGTCAAAGAGTTGTTTACCCCAATTTTTTGCTATGTAATTATTGTTTAATTTTAAATCTTCTAGATCGATGTTTTGCAGAATAAAAGAGTTTATCAAATTTGCAATAACAAGTGGTGTAAAAATAAACTCTGAATATTTTTCAGTTGTGCTTTCAGGATTTTTTTCCATTTTAATTGTTTCTTTTAACCTTGAAAACAATTTTTCAATATCATAATCCTTTTCAGTAGTTAAATCAACCCAATGGCTACTACTTGACTTGTCTTTTACTATTGTGGAAATAGTTATTGAAAGAAAATTCCTTGCAGAACCAAACTCAAGTTCTTTTGAAAACATGTTTGTTTTATTTGTAGTTTGAGAAATATTTGTTATAACTTTTTTGATTGATTTGTCTTTTAACATTTCTTTAGTGTGATCTTTTATTTCTCTTTCGATTTCAACTAAATCAAATTCAGTGTATTCTCTTTTAAAATTATGTTCTTGCTTTGTTGCTTCAGGGAATTGTTCAAAGAATTTTTTATTGTTATAGGTAGTTAGTTTTTGTAAATTTTTTAGTTTTGAAGAAATTGTTTTTTTGTTAATTTCTCCTATGCTGCCTCTTGCCCTTTTTCCATTTTTTATTAAATCAATCTGTAAGTCCGTGTTATCGCTGTACTTAGGAATTTGGGTGGTAGTATTATGGATCTCTAGGCTGGTCTTTTTGTTGTTTTGTAGATAAAATCTTGTTTTTTCATCTGCTTTGGGAATTATGAAATCCATCAAAATCTTACCCCCTTAAATTTAATATGTGGCCCAAACCCGCTTACTGGGACTTGTTGTCCGCCTTTTCCGCACATACCAACACATTTTGGACTGAATTCAACCTCTTTTGAAATTCCTTGAATGTTAAATAAATCTGTAGTAATGTTTCCTGAAAATGAAAGATTAACATAATTTTCTTCTTTGCCTTTGTTAACTAATATTGCTTTTCTTACTCCAAATTGGAAAGTCCCATTTGTTGGATCTACTTGTCCGCCGTGACCTCCACAAAGTATTATCCCTTTTTTTAAGTCTTCTATAAGCTCTTGTTTTTTTATTTTTCCGGGGCCAATGCCAGTATTAGTCATTCTTGGGATTGGAATCTGGTTATAATTCTCTGCCCTTGCCCCGCCATTTGGGCTAAAGCCAAGTTTTTTTGAATGTTTTAAGTCATTAATGAAACCATTTACAACTCCGGACTTTATTAAAAACCGTTTTTTTGCTTTTGTACCTTCATCGTCATAAACAATGCTCCCAAAATCTTCTTTTACATCCGGGTCATCATAAACATCTAGTTTTTGGTTGGATAATTTTTGTCCTAATTTTAAATTTGATTCTTTAGTATAAATTGCATCTGCTTCACAGGCATGGCCAATAGCCTCGTGCGCTAATAAATGGCTTAATTCAGGGTCTATTATTACATCATATGTTCCTTTTAACATGGATTTATATTTTAAAAATTCAATTGCCCCCTCTTTTGTTTTTTCTACAAATGAATTTAGGCTTTGGATCTGATCATCTATATTTGTCTGCTTTCCGTATCTCTGATAATTTTCTCTTATTGTGTTCTTTTCCGAAACAGTAACTGTATTTGCTAATATAAAATAATTGTGGTTTTGTGAAATATCTTTTGTATCTGTAATAATTCTTTTGTGTTTTATTGTTTCTTTGTAAACTAAGTCATTTACATTGCAGTTGCTATTGTTTGAATTTTTTAAAACTTCTTTTATTTTTGTTTCAAAGTCTAAGTTTGATTCTTTTCCAATGCTTATCTTTGTTTTGACCTTTCTTGAGCCAATTAAATCAAGGTAATCAATTTTTTCCCCGGATTTTGAAAGAATTTTTGCCTTTTCAATTAATGCCTCTAATGCCTTTTTTGAAAAGTCATTTGTGCTTACAAAAGAGGCCTTATTTTTGTTTACTAAAAATAGAGAAACTCCTTTGTGTTCTTCTTGTTTTATCTGCTTTGCTTCGGAGTTTCTGGCATTGATAAAATTTAAGGTAGTATCTTCATAGTTGATCCGGTAATAATCACAATCTTTGAGTTTTTTTGTTATGAAATCCAAATTCATATAAGAGTAATAGGGTAATACTTTTTATATATTTTTGTAATTTATATAATATATCTAATTTTGAAGAGAGGGATTAAATATGCAGGAAAAAACATTAGTGATTTTGAAACCTGATGTGGTGGCAAGGGGGATTATGGGCGAAATTATAACTCGTTTTGAGAAAATTGGCCTAAAAATAGTAGGTATGAAAATGATTTTTGCTTCAAGAGAGCAATTAGAAGAACATTATCACAAAGATGACGCTTGGTTATTAGAAAAAGGAAAAAGCTTAATAAAAAATAAAGGCTATCCTGAAGATTATGACCCCAAAAAAGCAGGAAAGGAAATAGTAGATGGTTTGGTAAATGATATGATGATACTACCTGTTGTTGTAATGGTTATAGAGGGGCATAATGCTGCAAAAGTAGTAAAGAAAATGACTGGGCCAACTAATATTGAAGAGGCAATGCCAGGGACTATAAGAGGAGATTACTCCCATGATACTTATGGTTTGGCAAATGTTTTGGATAGGCCAATCTTGACAGTAATACACGCCAGCGGAAACGCAGAAGAAGCAAAGAAAGAGATTGATATCTGGTTTAAACCGGAAGAAATACATAATTACGATAGAACAGATACTGCTTTACATTATAGAAAAGGTAAGATTTAAGGAGATTGATTAAAATGCTATTATTGTTTTTTGGGCCTTCGGGCGTTGGAAAAGGAACTTATGCAAAAATGTTTGTTCAAAGAAATGGATTCATTCATGTTAGCACGGGGGATATTTGTAGGGCAGAAGTTGCAACAGGTTCTGAACTTGGAAAAAAAATAGGGAAAATTATAAATACTGGGAAATTTATTCCGCAGGAAATGATGATTCCTCTTCTTAAAAAATATTTGGATAATATAAACTACAAAACTAAAAATGTAATTTTAGATGGTTTTCCTAGGAGTATGGAACAAGCAGAATCATCCAAAGCGTTTTTGGATTTTGATTATTTGCTTTCTTTTGACGCAACTGAAAAGACATTGGTTGATAGATTAAGTAAAAGATGGACTTGTCCTAAGTGTGGAGCAATATACCATGAAGTAAATATCCCCCCCAAAGTCAAATGGGTTTGTGATAAGGATGGCAAGAAATTATTCCAGAGAGATGATGACAAGCCAGAGGTAATAAAGAGTAGGCTTAGGGAATATAATGAAAAAGCAGAGCCAGTTTTGAAATACTATCCTAAAGAAAAAGTACTAAGGCTTAGTGCTGAAGAGGATATGGAAACTGTGTATAAGAGAGTAATAAAGGCCTTAAAATTATGAGTATAGGTTTAAAAACAAAACC
>CAZMCX010000006.1:13380-20921 GCA_964565125.1 uncultured archaeon | reverse complement strand
TTTTTTGTGGTTTTTATGGATAAAAAGAAAATTGTTATAATTGTTTTGCTTACTTTAATAATTGCGATAATAGTCTATTACTATGCATATGTCCAAGAAAAAAAATACCTAAATGAAGTAAGCGAACAAGGAATAATATTTAAATCAGATAGCAATATTCAAGAACTTCTGGTAAAATATCAAGACAACAACGATTGGACTTTTTTTGCAGATATATCTGAACAAAAAAAAAATGGGCCAGAGTATGGCTGTAGTATCTTGTATAGTATGGTCTTAAGCGGAAATGACAAAAATATACTTTCTTTGTACAAAGTAACAGAACAAGAAGTAACATTCTGCACTGGCTATGATTCAAAAATAAAACAATATGTATCTTATAATTTAGAAAATTGTGAGACTCAGAAAACAAATAACTTTTTAGTAGAATATAACTCTAATAACGACAAAGACGAGATAATTCTTTATGATAATAAGGTAGTAATTTTTACTACGAAAGATAATGGCTATAATACCTGTAAATACTTTTTAGACTTGTTTTTTGACACGGACGCATTGGGTGATGCAGTTAAAACAAAGATCGATCAATCTAATCTTAACATAAATTCTTATGTCCCCAAATAGCCCTTTTTATATTAGTCATTCTTTTTTTTGAAAAAGGGTAGAAAGGAATAAAAGCCCTCTATTTCTATATTTTATTGTGATAGGTTATGGTTTTAGATAAGGCTATAGTTAAAGATAGTTTGAAGAGAATAGAGAAGAATTTAACAAAGAGTAAAAAAGCTTTTGACGAAATGGAATCCATAATTGTTAATTTTCAGGATGTTTATAACTATTTTGATGAATTAAAATCAAAAACTGCCTTAAGCAATGAAGATAAAAAAAATGTTGGCCAAATTATAAAAACAACGACTTTATTAGAAAATTATAGTGAGTTTTATAGCAATTTAATAGACTTGCAAAGCAAAATTACAAGTGTTAGCCTGAAATTAAGAGAGGTAGCCTTGTTTTTAGAAACATATAGAACAATAAGGAAATACAAAATACAAAACCCACAAAAAATATTTGCTTTTTTGTCTGGTTTTTTGGAAGGATTCGCAGAAAGTTATATTTTTAAGCCGGAATTTATTGGAGATATGAAAACTGACGACTTTGTAAAAAAGTTAGGGGTAGTAAAAGACGGGCCATATTTAAAAGCAAATTATATTGTTTTGCCAAAATTAATTGAATATGCTTATGGCCAAAATATGAAAAACTTTGTTATTGAATCCCATAATTTAAAACTTATTTTCCGAAAAGGTTATGTGGTTACTGTTTACACTGAAAACGAAATAATAAAGAAAATAGATAGAGTTGCAAGAGATTTAGAAATTGCTTTCGAATAAAAGATAATTAAATTTCTTCAACCACCTCAATTCCCAATAGATTTAATCCCTCTTTTATTATGGAATTTGCCTCGTCTAGTAAAGAAATCCTGTTTTTCATTTTTATTAAATCATTGTCAATTATTTTTGTTTCTTCATAATAAGAATTTAATAAGGATGTTAAATCATACAAATATTTTGCTAAAAAATGTGTTGTTAAATGTTTAATACAGTCATTTATTTTTGTGTTGAATTCAGAAAGCATCCTTAAAACTTCTTTTTCTTTGTCAGTATATACTTCTGTAACTTTTGTTGGTTTTATTTTTGATTTTTCTATTATGCTTTTTGTTCTTACATAATTATACAATAAATATGGGCCTGTGTCGCCTTTAAGATCTAAACTTTTTTCTAAATCAAACACCATATCTACTTTTGCGTCATATTTCAAAATGTAATATTTCATTGCAGCCAAAGTGACTCCTTTGGCAATATCTTTTAGTTCTTGTTCTGACAAATCTTGACGCTTTCCTTTTGTTTGTTTGTGTGCTTCTTCAAATAAAGTGTTGTAAAAATCAAAAACAGTAATAATATTTCCCTTTCTGCTACTTATTTTTCCGGTTTTTAAAGTTACAGTTCCATACCCCGCATGTTCAAACTTGTTTCCAAAGCCGTACCCAAACTTTTTTAGAATTTCTGTAAGTTGTTTGAAGTATAAATTTTGTGCATTGTCTGTAATTGTAATGCATCTGTCTAAATCATAATCTGAGAATTTTTTTTCAGTAAGTGCGATATCTGCAGTAGCATAAATTGTAGTATTATCAGACCTTAAAACAACTTTTTCTGGTAAGGGATCTAGCTTTACTATGTAATTTCCACTTCTATCGATTTCTACAATGCCTTCGTTGTATTTTTCAAGAATAACTTTTCTTCCCGCTTCGTAAATTTCACTTTCATAATATTCTGCATTAAATTTAATATCTAATAGTTTGTAAACTTCGTGGAAGCCTTTAATAGAAATATCTCTTATGTTTTTCCATATTTTCCAGATTTCTTTGTCTTTTTGTTCCCATTTGACTAAAATTTCTTGTGCCAATGTTTTGTATTTTTCGTCCTGTTCCTCTAATTTGGAATAAGCGGTATAGCAATCATTGATAAATTTTGGGGTATCTTCTTTTTTGTTTTTATTTTCTAAAAATCCCAAGATTGTTTGTGACATGTGTATGCCCTTATCATTATATAATGTTGCCCTAATTACTGGCTGCCTTTTTTCAATTATTCTTGCAAGCGCTTCCCCCAATATTGCGCCCCTAAGGTGACCCACATGCATTTCTTTGTTTGGGTTTGGCTGAGAATATTCTATCATTGTTTTTACTCCGCTAGTTTTTGTTTTTTTAGAATTATAAAAATAAGAAATTGGTTCATAAAAAATATTTAGAAACAAACCTTTCTGTTCAACTTTTTCAATTCCCTCCATTTTCTCCAACTCTTTTTTTAGTGTTTTGAGTTTTTTTTCAATGGGCTCTTTTATTACAATTGTTAAATCTCCGAAACCTTTGTTTTTTGGTTTTATTAACCTGTAATCGTTGAAATGTTTAGAAATTGTTTGTTTAATATCCATAAAAATCATTCAGGAATTTCTATATTCTGTAAAATGCCAGTTGCTCTTAATCTTTTTACTTGATGCGGGTAGTATTTCCAGATAATGTCTGCCTTTTTGGGGTCATACTCCCAAATTTTTACTATAACTACATCATTTTCTCTTAACCAAATTTTTCTTCTTAATCTTCCTGGGACTCTGCAGGATCTTTCTATCTTATCGTCACACATTGCTTTTAAGAATTCAGCCCCCGTTTGTAAAGTCACAATTGCTAAATGTTCATTATTTTTTGGGTTTGGCATCTTTAAACTAAATCCACTTGAAATTTCTCCTGTCAACTATTCCACCTCAAATTTTTTTTACTGAAGTCATTGCACCGCAAGCTTCACATTTAATTACTTGTGCCCCTTTTTCAGTCCTGAATTTTGTGTCTGGTTTTTTACATTGCTTGCAAAAAACATAAGCATCAAGATAACTGTTGTAAATTGTTTTTATTTTTGTTTGTAAAATTGCACTATTAAGTATTAATTTTCCGCTATCTAAATTCCCAACTGCACCAGTTTCTTTTGCAAAATATTTTGCAATATGGTTTACATCTCTGTTTAAATTTTTTGCAATGGCTTGCAAATTCTTTATTAAGGTTTTTTTACCTTGTATTAAAGAATCCGGTTCTATAAATTCAAAACGATCTTCAGTTTTTTTATTAGATTTGATTTTTTCAAAAGCTTTGGCCAATAATTTGTCATAATTTTCCATATTTATCCCAGTTAAGTATTATATATATTACTTGTAGCAATCATTTATAAAACCTATACCCCATATTTTTATCATGGAATCAAAAGGAAGAGGACAGCAAATTGTAAACCTAAGGCTAAAGAAAATAGCCGATATGGGCGCTGAAGGAATTGAATCGTTCCCGAGCAAGTTCAAAATCGCAGGAAAACGTGTTTGGACTTCTGATATTGTTGCAAACTTTTCTAAGCTTAAAAACGATGAAAAAAGCGGAAAAACAGTTGTTATTGCTGGTCGAATGATGACAAAAAGAGAGTTCGGAAAATTAAATTTCATTAAATTACAAGATTTTAAAGGATTTATTCAGGTAATTTTCCAAAAAGACGAAACCCCTGAAAAAACAATGGTTTTGTTTAAAAAAACAGACGCAGGAGACATAATAGGGGTAAAAGGGGAGGTAATGCAAACAAAAACCGGAGAACTTTCTGTTTTAGCAAATGAACTGCAAATTCTTTCAAAATCTATTTTGCCTTTGCCAGATAAATTTCATGGTTTGAAAGATGAAGAAGACAAATTTAGAAAAAGATACCTAGACATAATAATGGATCAAGAAGTAAAAGAATTATTTGTAAAAAAACAAATTTTTTGGAGTACGATTAGAAACTTTTTAGTCAAAAATGAGTTTTTAGAAGTTGAAACACCAGTTTTAGAAAATTCTGCGGGCGGAGCATCTGCAGAACCATTTAAAACACACCATAATGCTTTAGATATTAATGTATTTTTAAGAATTTCAATGGGGGAATTATGGCAAAAAAGACTTCTTGTTGCGGGCTATGAAAAAACATTTGAACTTGGCAGGCAATTTAGGAATGAAGGGATGGATATAGAGCATTTGCAGGATTATACTCAAATGGAATTTTATTGGGGTTATGCAAATTACGAAGATGGAATGGAATTAGTTGAAGAACTATATAAAGAAGTAACAAAAGCAGTTTTAGGAACTTTAAAATTTGAATCAAAAGGTTACAAAGTAGACATGTCAAAAAAATGGGAAAAATATGATTTTGAGACTGTGATAAAAGAAAAAACCGGAATTGATATTTATAAAGCAACAGAAAAAGAAATTAAGAAAAAACTTGATGAACTTGACAGAGAATACGATCCCCGAGTTGACAAATGGAGATTAGTTGATGTTTTGTGGAAACATTGTAGAAAACAATTATCTGGGCCCGGATTTTTAGTTGGCCAACCAGTTGAATTATCTCCACTTGCAAAAAGAAAAAAAGAGGATCCAAGAAAAGTTGAGCAGTTCCAAGTTATTATTGCCGGCAGTGAAATTGGAAATGGTTATTCAGAATTAAATGACCCAATTGACCAAGAGCAAAGATTTGAAAGGCAGACCGAATTGAAAGCGCAAGGAGATGTTGAAGCTCAAGACCATGACAAAGATTTTATTGAGGCTTTAAAATATGGTATGCCCCCGGCATGTGGGTTTGGTGTTTCAGAAAGACTATTTGCAGCATTAGTAAACAGGTCGATGAGAGAATGTGTAATATTTCCTTTATTGAGACCTGAAGGTATGGGCGTTGAGGATAAAAAAATTAAAAAAGAATAGGTGATACAAAATGGTCAAGAAAGCAATTTCTTAATAGAAATTGTTTCAGGCCCAATAAAATATGTGATGTGATTTTATGGTAGTAAAGAAACAAGAAAAAAAGAAAGAAGTCAAAGAAAATAAAAGCACAGAAAAAACAGGAAAAACTTTGACCCCCATAAGCAAAAAAGAAATAAAAAATATCTATGTTGTTGATTACTATATTAAAGATTTGACTGTGGGAAAAGTTATCGAAAGTAATGTAAAATCAAACAACCCCTTACTATTTTTTAATGGTGAAAAAGTAGTTTTAGAAGGCGTTGGATCCGCATTTAGAAAAACAGAAGAAAAATTAAAAACTCTAAAGGTCGGGGAAGATTTTTACCTAGTTTTAGAGCCAAAAGATGCTTATGGAATTAGAAAAGCAGAATTGCTAAGAGTAATTGCTGCGAGCGATTTTAGGGATAATAAAATCAATCCTTTTATTGGATTGCAAGTTAATGCTGATGGCAGAATTGGAACTGTAAAAAGTGTTACGGGTGGGAGAGTGTTAGTAGATTTTAATTCTCCTTTTGCAAATCACAAAATAGAGGTTTACTATAAACTAAAATCAATTCCTGTTGGAAAAGAAAAAGTAGAAAGATTTATTTCTGCTATTTTGCCAAAAGAAAAACTGAAAGATTATTCTATTGAAAAAAAAGATAAAGATACAGTTGTAAAAATTAATTTTGCAAACCTAAGAAAAGAAGAAGAACCAATATATCTTGGTTTGTTAAAAGCAACCTGTAAATATTATTTTGAAGAAAGCATTTTATTCCAATAATGCTTTTTTTTGTTTTTTTGTAGTCGATTAGATTTTTGGTGATTTGCTTTGCTTGGAGAAAAATTAAGGGCTTTATTTGATAAGTTTTCTACAAAGCAGTTCTTAACAAAGGATAATATTGCTGAATTTAACAAAGAATTGCAAAGAACCCTAATTGCCTCCGATGTTGATATCGAAGTTGTATTTGATTTGTCAAAGCAGGTTGAAAACCTAGCAAGCGAAAAAGTTCCTGATGAAATAAGCCTTAAAGAATATTTTATAAAAAAAGTATATGATCTATTGGCAGAAATATTTGGAACAACTGCAGAAGTTCCACAGAATCCCAAAAGAATTTTGCTTTGTGGATTATATGGTAGTGGAAAAACAACCTCCGCAGTAAAATTAGCAAATTATTACAAAAAAAAGTTTAACAAAAAAGTAGGAATAATTGGTGCAGACATTTATAGGCCTGGCGCTTATGAACAGATTGTTCAGGGCATAAAGAAAAATAATTTAGACACAATGTCTTATTCTGAAACTTCTAAAGATATTTCTTCAATTGTAAAAAATGGTTTGAGAGAACTAGAAAAGTGCGACTTAATAATTCTTGATTCTGCAGGACGAAGTTCTCTTGATAACGAATTAAAGCAAGAATTATCAAAAATAAACAATTTGTTTAAACCAGATTATTCTTTTTTGGTTTTGTCCGCAGACATAGGCCAAATTGCAAAAAAAGAAGTTGATGGATTTTCGTCTATTTTGGGCATTAATGGAATCATAATCACAAAAATGGACGGATCTGGTAAGGGCGGATCCGCATTAATTGCTTGTAAAAAAACAAAAGCACCAGTTTATTTTATTGGAACTGGCGAAAAATTAGAAGATATCGCTACTTTTGATCCTGTGCGTTACCTTTCAAAAATAATGGGCTATGGCGACCTGCAAGAATTAATGGAAAAGTTTTCAGATTTAGAATCCGGAGATTTAAACTTAAAGCATTTTGACTTAAATGATTTTAAAAAGCAAATGAAAACTCTAAAAAAAGCGGGGTCTTTTACAAAACTTGCTGGAATGTTGGGTTTGGGAAAGATAGACAAAAATGTAATGGATTTAGCAGACGACAAATTTAAAAAGTATGAACACATTCTGGATAGTATGACAGAGTATGAAAAAAAGAATCCTGATGTTTTGAAAAGCAGTAGAGTAAATAGAATTGCAAAAGGTTCCGGAACATACGAAAAAGATGTCAGAGATTTGCTAAAGCAGTATAATATGATGAAAGATATGTTTGGCAATGCAGAAAAACTACAGGGAATGGATGAAAAGGATTTAGACCCTAAAAGCATGATGTCTAAACTTGGCTTTGATAAAAAGATAATGAAAATGCAAAGAAAGAAAATGAAATTTAAATTGAAATAAAGAATAGGACAAGGACAGCATTAGTTAGGCAACAAA